>JBFRWQ010000485.1:0-7317 GCA_051439665.1 Microcystaceae cyanobacterium
GAAAATTGTTGCCACAGTTGATCATATTCAGGGTTACAATAACGGGAATAATTATCTCCTGACCAATTATTAGATTTTTGTGCAATAGTGCTACATAAATAGTCTTTTAGGTAATTGCTGGGATCGGGATTGGTATTTCCTGTGGTGAACATTTGCAAGTCAGCATAAAACTTTCCGACAGTATCGTCATTGCTGGGATCACTAGAAAAGAAAATCGTTGCATCTACACTTTTTAGTTCTACATCAACCCCAATAGATTGTAAGCCTTGTTTCACAATTTCTTGGGTTTTCTGACGCAGAGGATTAATCGAGGTTTGAAAAACAATTTCCATTTCTACCCCATCTTTATCCCTTGTACCATTATTATTACTATCTTGCCATCCTGCTTGATCTAAGAGTTGTCCTGCTTGCTCTAGATTAAATTCATAAGATGTATTAGGAGAATAAAACTGTTTAGGTAAGACTAAAAAGTTAGGAGTTGCTTTACCCGTTACACCGTAGAGTTGTTGAGCGATTGTCTCTCGATCAATGGCTAAGGAAAAGGCTTTTCTCACGAGGGGATCACTGAGAAAAGGATGGGGATTGTCCAGGCTAGAGCGCTCTCCTTCAGCCGTTGCTTGATTAGGATCACTTTGATTAATTAAAATTCGTTCCATCAAAGCAGCAAAGACTGAAACAACTTGACCTTTTCCACCTGTTTCTAACTGTTTAAGAACTGGTGCTTCAATTTGTAAATTATAGGCAAAATCAGCATCTCCTGTCTGTAAAACCGCTCTGGCCGCTGAGGTTGCATCTCCTCCTCCTTTGAGTTCTATGCGTTTAAATCCTAGCGTATCAGCATCCCGAAAATTAGGATTAGGTTCATAGACCACCACATCCCCTGGTTTAAATTCTACGGCTTGATAGGGACCGGTGCCAATGGGTTTTAAATTAGCGGGCGCTTCTCTTGATTTTTCTCCTATATAGGGTTCATAAACATGATGGGGTAAGATCATTCCTTCCCCACCGACAAAGACTAAAAACCAAGCAGGATTAACTTTTTTAAAAGATATTTTGACTGTATAATCATCAAGCGCTTCTACTTTTTCAACTATTTCATAAGTTCCTGCACTGGTTGATCCCGTTTTTGGATTACTAATAAAGTCAAAGGTTGAAACAACATCTTTGGCTGTAAACGGTTGACCATCTGACCATTTTATGCCTTGTTTTAGCTTCCATGTTACCGATTTTCCATCTGGTGCAACACCACCATTTTCAACGCTAGGAATTTCAGCCGCCAGAAAGGGAACTAATTCACCATTTTCATCAAAACTCGCTAGGGGTTCGAGGGTAATTCGACTGGCTTCTGCATCTTTAAAACCCGTGGAAAGATGGGGATTGAGAATGGTCGGCGCTTGCCAGTATAATAATTTTAAGGTTTCTTGATCAGTTTTAGTTGGTGACTGAGCTTGATCAGGAGTGGAGCTTTGTGGGTTACAACTGGTTAGCCACAAAGAAGCGCTCACAGCGACCATAGAGGAGACGATTTGACGAATTGAGGATGATATTTTTCCCATTTCTTGTGTTGCTTTCGACGGAAGTAAATAGATTGATGGTTATTGTAGCTTAAACCTTTTTCATTATTCAGGATTAACCATTGGGAAAGTTAGGGTAACAACCGTTCCCTTTTCCAGTTGACTCGATACCCCAATTGTTCCCCCACAAGCTTCTACCAAAGATTTAACAAGGGTTAACCCAAGGCCAACCCCAGTAGGCGCTTCTATTCTAGCATTACGTCCTCGATAAAAACTTTGATAAATTTTGGGTAAATCGCTATTTTCAATCCCCGTTCCCGTATCAGTTACGATTAAAAGCACCATTTCATTTTTTAAATCTGCTTGTACTTGAATACGCCCCTGTGTGGGGGTAAATTTCATACTATTATCAATTAAATTTCTCAGAATTCGACTTAACCATTGTAAAGGACAAGCCACAAGTGGCAGGCCAGTAGTAATTGTATAACCCAGAAAAATACCCTTTTCTTCAGCTAAGGGTTGATAAGTACTCACAATGCCTGGAATTACATCTTCTAACTTTACCGAAAGTTCTTTTTCTGTGAGCGGCTGATTCATTTGAATTAAATCTTGTACCCCAGACAGGAGAGCATATTGTTTATTACATTCTTTCTGCAACATATCAAGATAGCGCTTTCGTTGTTCCCGTTTATGTTGCATGGTTTCCAATAAACTCAAGGCCGTTTTTAAGCTAGTTAAAGGCGTACTTAGTTCATTAGTAAATCCTTGTATAAAAGCTTCATCAAATTCTATCATGGGTGACAGTCTGCCCGTCGCCAAATTAAGACCAGCATCAACCCCTTCTACACTCATAACATTTTCCATCTGTTTAATTTGCTGACGTAAAAGAACACCCATTAAATCCCCTTGGGGGGAAGAAGGAAGGGGATAATCAGCCACTGTATCTAATAATAGAGATTCGGGGGTACTATCAGTAATCGTCACTCCCAGTTTAATTGAACTAATTACTGTTTCAATGATCTTAGGACTAAAATCATAGACAACTTTGAGCATTGACACTTTACTACCTATTTCTGTACTCAGATTTGGCTGTTTAATCGCTAATAAGAGACAACAAAATTGGGGCGAGAGAATAATGAGAAAGTATTCTCTTTTGAGTTGAGAACTGGCTTCTAAGGAGACGGGAATTAATCGAGAATTAGATGAGTCGGGTGGAGAATTGCTGGTTTGATTGGGTAAAGACTGTCCTTTGCTTACTTGAAAAAGATAAATATCTTCTGAGAGTCCCTGTTGATGATAAGTTTCAATATCCCCTAACCATTGGGGGGTTTGTGGCAATTTTACCCACAAGGTTGCTTGAATGGATTGTTTAGTTAAAAAACCGATTAGGGTTCTCACCAATACCTGAAAGGTTTTTACCTTGACGTTAAAGGGTTGAGGGGGTGGGGTTTGTTGTTGGGTAAGCTGGTACAGGGAACGGTCAGAAACAAAGGGAGAGTTCATTTTTTTAAATATGAATTATAAATTATGAATTATGAATTATGAATTGTAAATTATGAATGGTTTACTAAATTAGGGCAGGTTTTGTAATTAAGTTACTCCTTAACGATTATAAGTTATTGGTGCTTATCTGAGTGAAAAAAGGGTTTCATCCCAAATCTGACTTAGAAAACCCAGTTATAGGTAGTGCTGTGTCCAACTAATTTTGATGGTTAAATCTTCCCCCTCTCCCCACACTTCCCACACTCCCCACACTCCCCACACTTCCCACACTTCCCACACTCCCCACACTTCCCACACTTCCCACTGCTTACTGTTACTGAAGGCGTTGAATGGCTAATAATAACCCTCTGGCTTTGTTTAAGGTTTCCTCGTACTCATTGTCAGGAACAGAATCAGCAACTAATCCTGCACCTGCTTGAACTGATACCTCTGATCCATTGTCTCCTTGAGAACGTACTACCATTGTTCTGATGGTAATTGCTGTGTTTAACTGTCCTTCAAAATCATAATAACCATAGACACCTGAATAGGGGCCACGACGTTCTGGTTCTAACTGATGAATAATTTCCATCGCTCGGATTTTCGGTGCGCCACTGACTGTTCCCGCAGGAAAACAGGCTTTTAAGACATCCCACGCTGTTTTATCGGGTTTTAGGTTGCCAACCACATTACTAACAATGTGCATAACATGGGAATAGCGCTCTATCACCATTAATTCATCCACTTCTACGGTTCCTGACTGACAGACTCGCCCTAAGTCATTGCGTCCTAAATCCACTAACATGATATGTTCAGCGATTTCTTTGGGATCTTGTAGTAAATCTTGGGCTAAGGCTTGATCTTCTGCTATGGTTTGCCCTCTTTTTCTTGTTCCTGCAATGGGACGTAGGGTTACTTTCTTCTGGGCTGCTTCTTGTTGTTCTACTTTTACCATCACTTCGGGACTTGAGCCAATTAATTGCCAATTGCCAAATTGATAATAGGCCATGTAGGGGGAGGGATTAATTAAGCGCAGAGAACGATAGAGATTAAAGGGTTCATCGTGATAAGGGGCGTATAGTCTCTGGGAGAGGACAACTTGAAAAATATCTCCTGCTTTAACGTAATCTTGTGCTTTTTTGACATTTTCACAAAACTGCGAGCGCTCTGTATTGCTCCCATACATTCGTTCTTGATTCATTAGGGAGGGAGAGGTTAATGTCAGAGGATGGGCTTCGATAGGAAGGGGTAACTGGAGTTTTAAGACCAATTTACTCACTTTTTCGCACGCTTGGTTATAAGCATCTTCTAAGGTAGTTGTTTCATCCCGTAAATCAGCATAAGCGATCGCCCAAATTTTCCGTTTCACCTGGTCAAAAATGATCAAATTATCAACCTGCATCCAAATTCCGTCAGGTAAGTCCGTTTCACTGGCTTCATAGACGGGAACACGGGGTTCTATCCACCGAATTAATTCATAACCCCACACCCCAAATAACCCACCAATCCCAGGGGGAAGTTCGGGTAAGGTCAATGGCTTAATGGAAGCCAAACATTGAGGTAAAATCTCAAAGGGATCGCCTGTAAATTCTTCTTGTGTGCCGTCTCGATAGGTTTGGATGGTTTTATTGCCTTTCGCTTCCAAAATCCAGATGGGATCACAGCCTAACAAGCTATAACGTCCTAAATTCTCTCCCCCTTCTACTGATTCTAAGAGAAAACTATAGGGCTGTTCAGCACAAATTTTATACCATGCAGAAACAGGGGTTTCCAAGTCCGCCACCCACTCCTGATAGACAGGGATAAAATTAGCTTTTTTTTCCTTAGCTAAAGCGCAAAACTGCTCAAAATCTGGAAATATCATGTTATTCATCAGTAAAAAGAGCGATCAGTGAATCCAATGGAGACATTGATCAGATAATCGATTATTTTTCATGATAATGGATTATTGACCGATCACTAGATCACTGATCACTCTGTTAGTTATACATCGTAGGGAGCTTTACCTGAGAATTTTAAGGTAACAGGTTCAGGGTTACTACCGATATTGCGGTCAATTTTACCCTTGAATTCCCGGCCTTCGTTCACTTTTTCTGGGAAAACCCCATCTGCAGGATGAAGATACTGAGTTTCGCCACTGGGATAGATGCGATAGATTTTGTAATCTTCAATTCTGGGCTTAAATTTGGTGCGTAGTTGAGTTCCCAATGCTAAACATTGTTCTTTACGAGCTAAATAAAGAAGGTTTTCGCCTTCATTCATAATAGCTGCACCACCAGTGGGCATTTCAAAGACTTGCTCTTTTTTGCTAGTCCATGTGATGGCATACTTTTCTTCAACTTCTGCTTTGGTCAGAAGTCCGCCTGTGCTACCACCGAATTTAGGGGCTTGTCCAGTAAGTTCTGTCATAGGTTTATGAGTTCTCCCTTTAAAAAAGGTGTTTTAGGGCATCCTATCACTGACTTCACTTTTCATCAGCGCTTTGTCAATAACTGTTCCAATTTGGGGGCAGGGGGAAGAGAGAGGGGAGAGAGGGAAGAGGGGGCAGATAGGGAGGTATTCATTTTCCCCACACTCCCCACACCTCCTAACTATAATGAGGGTATAAACCAGATTCAGAATTGGGAGTTATGATGAACAGCGAGCAAAAATTAGTCAACAAATGGCGAAACTTAACGCCAGACAAACAACAAGAAGTAATCAATTTTATAGACTTTATTGAATTTAAGGCATTACAAAACAATTCAATACTAGACGATCAGTTAATTCCTCAAAAAACTAAACCTAACCTTAATTTAGGCGAAAGATTAAGAGCAATTAGAGAAGAAGTTGTTGCATCAGGCGTTCATTTACTAAATGAAGAAGAAATTGAGCAAGAAAGAAAGGAACGTCAAGGTGGTTACTATGGGGATTAATCAATGATCGCTTATCATAGTAAAGATAGTAAAGACTACACCTTAAATCATAACTGAAGCAACCTATGACCGTGAATCCCCATCTTGAAGCCTATATCCCCTTTCGACGCACTGATATTATTAACCTTTGTCTTGAAGACGGAAAACTCGAAGAAACACAGATTAAAACCTTTCAACAATTCTGTGAGATTCTATCTGCGTTTTATCATTTTCGTTTTCATAAAATATTAGAAACGATTAAAGATAATTATGTTGCTTTTCATCCCCATTCTGATGTGCAACCACTCTTTGAACCAGAATTAGAGCAGTATGAAGAAATGAAACAACAGGTGATTGACTCATTTCAATCGGTGTTAAAACGAGCTAATTACTGTCTGCTTCCTAACCAAGAAATTAAAGAATCTTTAAATCAAAAGTCCTTAATTAACTTAAAAACAGACATTGATTTTAATGACTTTGAACAGTTTTGCTGCTATTATCGAGGAAATAAAGAAAAAGAAATTACCGTTAAAAAATATTTATTTTGGAAACAAACAAAGACAATTAAAATTTTTGAACGAGTTGTTCTACTTATTTATTTTAAAGGGCAACAATATTTTGCAGCAAGGGGAGATAAAAAGAAAGAGGACTTAAATTTTGTACCAGGCAAAATGTATGTCTATTTCTATAAAAATATTCCTCAATTAGATATTGATCTCCTCTTCCCTAACCTAGAAACCAGTATGACATGGAAAGATCGCCTCATGTTTGGTGTTCCTGCAGTGGGTGCTGCTGTTCCTTTAGTATTAAAAGTATTACCTAACTTATTAGTTATTTTAGCAGCCATTTTATTAACCCTTCGTGCCTCATCTGTGGTTCAATCAATGGATGTTAAACCAGAAGAAGCCAGAGATATCATGTCTGTTTTAGTTGCCACCTTAACTTTGATCTTAGCATTAGGTGGCTTTGCCTCTCAACAATACAATAAGTATAAAAGTAAATTGATTAAGTTTCAAAAAGATGTCACTGAAACCCTATTTTTTAAGAATCTATCTAATCATTTTAGCGCTTTTCAAATGTTAGTCGATTTAGCAGAGGAGGAAGAATGTAAAGAAATTATCCTTGTTTATTATCACTTGTTAACCAGTCCCCAACCCCTGACTCCTCAGCAACTTGATCAGAAAATTGAAACCTGGATGACTGAAAAAACAGGGGCTAAGATTAACTTTGATATTCAAGGACCCTTAAATAACTTACAATCAATCAAAGGAAAAACATCTCATTCATCAGATAATGATCAACTGATTCCTTTGTTGTCTTATGATGAGCAAAATCACTGTCAAGTCATTTCTTTAGAAGATGCTAAAACAGTAATTGATTATGTTTGGGATCATGCTTTTCAATATAATGGAGTGATGGAATAGAGG
>JBFRWQ010000486.1:0-5156 GCA_051439665.1 Microcystaceae cyanobacterium
ATTGAGCGCATAATTCTGCATTCGGAGCGCTACGGTCAATAACTTCTCGTGAAGCTACATTTTGCGGGCTGAAGCTGGCGGTTGAACTAAAACCAATTCCTACCCCAATCCCTAGCACAAAAATACCACCGATGAGGGCAATTGTACCGTAATTGAGCTTCAAACCACCACCACCAGAATCTTCTGGATAACGAGAGGGTGGAGGATTAGAAGGGGTGGAACGAGAAGAATAACGAGAACTACGACGACTCATAACAGCAGCAATAAGTAGATCAAATTATAGCTAAACACACCAAGGAAGAATGAAGAATGAAGAATAAAAACCCCTACGGGTAAAGGGATTGAGCTTTTTCAATTCTCCTAACTTGAATGGGTAGGGCTATACCTTAGATCCTAACATCACCTTTAAGTTTTTGACCAAAAAATAAGGTCTCAAGCCTTCCCAATAAATTTCCAGCTACCGACTTTTAGGTGATAGTAATGGGTCACTGGTCACTGGTTACTGAAATGACCCACCGTCTAAATGTTTTAATTAAAGCCATTTCTGATTCTTCAGTTCTTTGTAAAAATCTCATCACATCTTCACTTTTTAAAAAGGGAAAAATACGAGATGTTTGACCATCTTTATATTCTCCTTGTTCTAACTGATAAATAATTAAAGTTTGACCATCAAACCGCCATATCTCAGACACTCCTAGCGCTGCATAAATTACCATCCTATTTAGAGAACTGCTAGTAATATCAATCTCGATCGCTAAATCAGGTGGCGGGTCACAACTGAGATCAATTTCCATCTTACCTCTTACTGCTTCTTCCTGATTAATATAATAACATTCATCTGGTTCTAAGCCCTGTTTTAAATCCATTCGACTCCAAGTACAAGAGCCTAAACTTCGCATTTCTAAATTCATTTCTTCGACGATAATTACAATAAAACGATCAATTATTTTCTTGTAAATTTCATGCTCAGGTAAAGGGGTCATAATTTCTAATTGTCCTTGATCATAAGTAAAGCGCTTATTCCCTTGTTCTCCACTTTCTCTAATTAAGGCTTGATAGGTTGTCCAACTGATATGATCAAGAAGGACACGATTGGGTGACTTTGTTAAAGTGGCTACCATATTCGTAAAAATAATTGTCTGCTAAGGTTATAGATTTTTAAACAATTCTTTGGTTACTTTCCTATATCTTCATTCCATAAAAGAGGATTTTGGCTAATAAAATCAGACATTAATTGGCGACATTCTGCTAAATCTAAATCAATCACTTCTACCCCATGAGATTCCATAAACTCTTTTGCCCCTGGAAAGGTTTTTGATTCCCCTGCAATTACCTTTTTAATGCCAAATTGCACCACTGCCCCTGCACACAAATAACAAGGCATCAGGGTAGAATAAAGAATGGTATCCTGATAACTTTTAATCCGCCCACTATTGCGCAAACAATCAATTTCTGCGTGGGTAATGGGATCATTATCTTGTACCCGTTTATTATGTCCCCGACCAATCACTCGGTTATCTTTCACTAAGACCGAACCAATGGGAATTCCTCCCTCTTGCTGTCCCAGTTTCGCTTCTGCGATTGCTGCTTCCATAAATAAATCTATATTCATGATTAATTTAGTTAATCCACCTTCTTATTTTATCGCATTCTCCAAGCAAGAGGAAATTCTACTAGCTAACTTCTCTTAAGTAAATTTACATAGTAAAAACTAACGATTCCGTAAATATACGAGTTTTAGAAAAAATTGCAAAAAAAATCTGATTCTATGTTCGTTCTGACCCTTATTGGGGAACGCTATCAGTATGGATTGGAAAATATCATACTTTGTCAACCATGAAGGAAACCCTAAACCTTATTAATCTTGCATTAATCTTCCTTCTGAGATCATTATCATGTTTTGACTAAGGGATTTTCTAGCCTATCTATCCATTTATTCGACTGAGTGAGATATGTGATGCAAGTGCAAGCTATGAATCTGGGGATTACGGACATTCACGTCGCCAACACCAACGGAGGGATGGTTAATCCGCCTTATCGTCTCTTCTGCTATCTAGACGGTCTCAGTCCGGCAATGCGAGAACAAAAACGCCTAGCTGTTCTCAAACAGTTAGGTCTGCTAGAGACAGAAAGTGTTCCTGTATTCGATGAGGCTACCCAGACAGCCGCCCGCTATTTAGAAACCCCACTTTGTTTCTTAGGCATGATGGTTCAAGATGATTTTCGGATTAAATCAGCCATTGGTCTATCAAGGTTGGGATTAATGAATCCTATTGCCTCTTCTCGCCAAATTTCTCGCCAGGATGCCTTTAGCACCTATGTTGTAGATAGTAAACAGCCTTTAATTATTTATGATACCCTAGCGGAATCGGTCTTTGCCCAAAGTATGCTAGTACAACATTATGGTATTCGTGCTTATATGGGAACTCCCTTAATTACTGTGGAGGGAGACTGTATTGGAGCGCTGGCGGTGATGGATTTAGAACCCCATATTTTTTCCCTGAAAGATGTGGAATTTTTAAACCTAACTGCCCGTTGGTGTTTACGAGAATTTGAACGAGAACAATTAAGTAAAACCATAAAAACAGAAGTAGAAAGTGATATATTATTTGTTCACCAATCGACTCAAGAGGAAACCCCTCAATCCTATCCTTCTCCTCACATAGAGAATCAGCGTCAAACGACTGATCATTCCCTGAGCTATGTCAAGCTTAAATTGTTGGGACAACTAACCCAAGAATTACGCACTCCTTTGACGGCAATTATTGGAATGTCTAGTGTTTTGCAAGGGGAAGTTTTCGGTTCACTTTCCTCTAAACAAAAAGAATATCTTAATATTATTCACACCAGTGGTCAGCATCTCAACTCTGTGGTAGAGGAAATTCTTAAACTGGGATTAGTCGAAGAGCAAGCGCCTCAAATTCAACTTACCTCCGTCAACGTGGAAATGCTGTGTCAGCAGTCCATTAATAGTTTAAGTCAAATTGCTCAACAAAAGCGCTTACACTTACGCCTTTCGGTAGAACCTGGTCAACGCATTTGGTTATTAGATAAGGAAAGAGTTCGTCAAGCGGTTTATTATCTTCTCTTAAGTCTCATTGAATCTGCTGAATCAGGTGGAGATATTAGGATTCACGTTTCCCATCGTACCAATAAGTTAAATATTGCTGTTTGGATTTCCCATCCGTGGTTAGGAGATGGTCTTCCCCAAGTTTTATCCTATAAAAACTTAAATGGTCAATCTTCTGGTCATTTATCCCAATATCCTGAACTCAATGATTATTTACCCCAAAATCAGGTACTAACTGTTGCTAATTTGGAATCTGCTTTAAGTGGTCAGTCTGTGACAACAGAATCTCCCCAAAGTCCACAAGAGTTACTTGGTTTATTGTTGAGTTGTCATCTTATTGAGAGTCACGGTGGAAAGGTGGTGGTGCAAGGATCTGAGTCATCAGGTTATCGCTATGTTCTAATGTTACCGAAAATTGCAGCCGAGGACAATAGTTAGTGGATTCCCGACATGATAGTGAAGAATGGAGATAAAAATACAGTTAATAGTTAATAGTTAATAGTTAATAGTTAAGTTTTCGACTATTAACTATCAGCTATACACTATTAACTAGGATCTAACTGAATCTAATCATATTGATGATAGAGTCTTTTTTTCAATTCTATAATATAGCATTGCTCTAAAAATATTCCCCCCTTTTTAAAGTAGGGGGGAGCATAAGGTATCTTAATTCTCAGAGATCACCTAATCGCTAATAATTTCCGAGCTTTTAACCTCATCTGACATTTCAATGATTGCACGAATTGTTGGTTTCATACCTGGGTCATCAACACTATCATATTCTTCGTAACGACGACGTTTAGCCCGTCTAGCCACTTGAACCGTAATTCGATAGCGATTGGAGGCCGCTTGCATCAGTTCATCTGCTCGATAGGTAATCTGGGAAGAATCAAAAGAATGTTTTTTGAGCATTCGTTATATAAATTATAAACACTAATTTCTAGTCTATCCTATTTCCTTTGATCTAGTCCATTTTAAAAGCGAACCAAACCGCTAACAGAATAAGCGTAGTGAATAATAAAGTCCCTAAGATAAAAGTGATAGCGTGAAAGGATTCAGAGTTAATTAAGGTCATAATAGGGTTAATAAACGGGCTATTGCCCGTTATTGGTGTAATTACGCTTAAAAATGATCAGTGAAGACCACTTCCGATAAATCTAATTGACCGCCCCGTGGTTGAGCAGGTTTTACTGGTTTACCCACAACAATCATAAAACTAATTAGATGATCATCAGGTAGCTTAATTAATTCTGCCACTTTTTGAGGATCAAAACCAATCATAGGACAGGTATCATATCCCATAGCCTTAGCTGCTAACATAATAGTTTGTCCAACCATTCCACAAGAGCGCATCGCTTCATCCCGTTGTAGTTGTTCATTCTCTTTGTAGAATCCAGGGATCATGGGAACTAATTTTTCTTGGACTTCTTGCGGTGCATTTTTCCAATATCTTTCAGGATTTTTGCCCCATGCGTTTAAATCAGCGCATAAAAGAATTACAAGGGAAGATTCTGTCACTTGGCTTTGATTCCAGGACGCTGCCTGAATCTTTTGGCGGATGTCAGGGTCTTTAACTAGGACAAAGCGCCAGTTTTGAATGTTAAAAGAGGTGGGAGAAAGAATGGCCGCTTCGAGTAAGGTTGTGATTTCCTCATCGGACATCTGATGGGAAGAATCATAGTGTTTGACTGAACGGCGCTGTTGAATTGCGTCAAAAGTATCCATCTTAAGATCTAGGGAGAATTGTTATTCAGAACGGGAAAACATCTCTAATCATAGTTGACCAGCCCTACTTACACCAAATCCGACTTATAAAACCTAGTTTTGGTAGAGATGGGGAAGAGGGGGGAGTGCGGGGAGAGGGGGGAGATTCTTGGCCAGAGAGTGATAACTGGGTTTTGTTAACCGGATTTGGTATGACAACCTCATTCTATGATTCAATGGGCAAAGCCCATCCTACAACCATGCACTATTCTAGCTGTGTTAGTCCACTACGGTTTCAATAATTAGTATATTTTATTCTATAAAACTAACCTGCTAAATTCTCAACCAATTAAAAATATCTTGACTGGTTAACTGCCAATCA
>JBFRWQ010000487.1:0-10147 GCA_051439665.1 Microcystaceae cyanobacterium
GAGTTGAACCCTAACAGTTACGTCGTTTAAAGTTTCCAATCAAATGACTTCTCTACATAAGAGAGAAGGTAACTCACAGACCCCTGAAGTATCAAAGCTTCCAGCACAGGTTTGCGAGGGTTAGATTTATTATAGCCCAAAAGCGCTTAAACCCAGTCCACCCAAACGCTGAAACCCTTGCCCCATCTAGGATCGAGGCTTGCAACGAAATCATCTGCATGACGACCATTTTTGATCAGCCTCGCTAGAAAGAAGTGCAAAGTATTGCTCCTATAGCTACAGAGATAAAAAGACAACTGGGTTTCATAAGTCGGATTTGGTACGATATCATCATCTTGATTAAGGAATCAATCATGTTGACAGATACGCCTCTTACCTATTTATATGAATCGGACTATCATCTGTGGCTATCAGAAATGATTCAATTGCTCAAAAATCGCCAATTTGACAACCTAGACTATACTAATTTATGTGAGGAATTAGAATCATTGGGCAGAAGTGAAAAAAGAGCCGTAGAAAGCTTGTTAGAGCAAATCCTCATTCATCTTTTGCTATATCAGTATTGGATAACTGAGCGTGAATATAATGCTAATCATTGGCGGGCTGAAATTATTGCTTTTCGTAACCAAATAAATCGCTATTTGAATTCAAAAACATTGAAAAATCATCTTGAAAGTCGTTTGCCAAAACTTTATCAAGACGCACTTAGGGTGGCTAAGGCTAAATCTAGATTAACGACTTTTCCTCTAGATTGTCCTTATACTTTTGAACAAGCTTTAGAGGCTGATTATTTCCCCAAAATATAGAGAATTTAATCAATAGCTCTCTTGACACTTCTGTTAAACAATAATTGAGGTTGGTGGTTGAGTTAGGGGCGGATCACCCCAAACTTCCACCTGTGATAAAGTATGACCAGAAATCGGATAAAACCGTAAACTATCCTCATCATCCTTGTAAACTCGCCTCAAGCGCTTCCTTAACTCCTCATATTTCTTTTTACTTAGTACACACTCAAACACCGAATATTGTACCCTTGTCCCATATCCCGTCAACAAATCAGAAATAGCTTTGCGACGCTTATCACAAGGAATATCATAGGCAATAACATAAAGTAGCATAAGCAAGCACTCAAAGAGTCATTTCAGTAACCAGTCAAACTCATCTAATTTGATAAGGTTGATAACCCACCACAGGATGATAGACAAAATCACGGTACTTCCGCACTTGTTGACCCAACAGATCCCATTTTGGTCGTTCCTCCTGGGTTTCTCCCTTAATTTGTTCCTCCATGCGAGTCATAAAGTTTTGTAAATATTTCTTGCGTCCTGTATCGTTCAAATAGCATCCTCCTTGAAAATACTCAAAATCCTCATCAATCTTAATAATATTGCGATGAATCAGATACAAAACCAAAGAATCCACCATTGGCGCTCGAAACTCCTCAATTAAATCAGAGGCTAAAGCAGCATGGCGTTCTGAGCCTTCATGTAAAGAGGCTTGATAAGGATCTAAGCCCGACACCTCAATTAAAGCTAGTAAATGATTCCATAACACCTGATAACCAAAACTCAGTAAGGCATTAACTGGATTACGGGGAGGACGACGAGAACGGGTGAGAAAAACAAAGTCTGAGTCAGTTAAACAGTCACCAAAGGCAGAAAAATAGGCAGACGCACCTGCCCCCTCAAACCCCAATAACTGGTCATGACTTTCGGCTTCTTTCGCTTTATCTGAAAGATAATCTAAGGTTTGAATAGATAATGCTAACCTTTCGCTTTCCCTACGTCGTAATTGGCGCTGTAGAATCACCTTACAATTGGTTAACTTACCCTTCACCAACTGTCTAGCAGTAATCAAGCGCTCAATTCGGCTTAACTGCTGCTGATAGCGAGACAATTGACGATAACCCCTTTCAATAGACATAATTCGTCCATAACAATACCCCATCCGAGATAAATAAACAATGGGGATATTTTGCTTTAAACAAGCATGAATGACTTGGGTTGTCACCTGAGACTTGCCAAAAATAAGGATTTGTTCCAATAATGGTAATTGAACCGAAGATAACACCTCATCTTGGCGTTTTACCACCAATGTTTCCTTTTTCAGGCTCAGGTAACATCCCTGTTGCGATACATATAAACTTAAAACCATTGTTCCCTATTGATCCTGATCTCGGCGAATTTTGTCGATTTCTGAGCTTAAAGGTGAATCAAAGCTGATCATATTCCTTCTCTGTCTTCCTGACAAAGTATCAGGTGGTCCTCCTGTGGATAACCATCCAATCACCAGATCAAAGCCCGTTCCCACCAAAAAGGTAGCGACAGTGACGCAAACCGTATTAGTAATGACACCCGCTAATCCTAATGGCGCAATTAACAGTAAAGCAAGGGTAATTAACCCATTGACCAAAGCGATCACAATATTCCGTACAAAAGCAGCTTTCATTGATAGGTACATGACATCAACCATCCTTTTGAATCTCTTCTTCTTCTAACCTATGGCTTGTCTCACTCAATCTCTACTAAAAGCCAATATTCAATAACGCTTGTTAGAGTCGCTGTTATTATTACCCTGTCAACTTTTGACCTCTGATCTGGGTAAGTTAAATCTATATTGTCTTTTCCTTGACAACCATCATGACCAAAGTTTCTAACCCCCATCCCTACAGCGATAAAAGCGCTTTTGAACGCTTGATGTTACTCATTGCCACTTTATTACAATATCCAGGGGTAGGTTACTTAGACAAAGAAAGTTATCCCTCTCATCATGAAAGCAAACATCACAATGCACTAGAAGAAGTAAAACAATATTTACATAAGGTAGCCAAAGAAATTAATTATTATTTACCACCAAATTACCCTTCAAGCCCAACATTAAGAAAAGACCTGCAATATTTGCGAGATTTCAGTATTCTAAATCAGAAAATGTATCGTTGGGGTTATTATCTAGGAACAGGTGTCATGAGTCCCCATCAATTGAAAGCAGCCTTTAACGCCCTTCAATCTCAGGCAATTTATCAAGGAGATCCGAGAATTAAAGAAATATACCAGGCTTTAGCCCAAAGATTACGGGGATATGAATTAAAAACATCAGAAGAGTTTTTTTATCCCGTCAGACAACACCTTAACCGTGCTATCAATTATACTGATCCAATGGAAATGATGGAACAGGGAAAATATCGTAACACCCTTTACCATCAAATAGAAACTCTCGAACAAGCCATTATTCAAGGTCAAATGGTGGAAATTTCCCGACAGGCCAACTATTATGATCCTCAGAGAATCGGTACAATCTTAATTTTTCCCCTACAGTTAATTTACTACGATATTGCTTGGTACTTACTCTATGAAACTTGTGCCTATCATCACCTAGCCATTGGTAGAATTAACCGTTTTAGCGAATATTGCGAAACCCATCCCGTAAAAAGGGGAATTGAAGCGCAACAGGAAAGCCTTAACTCAGCCTACCGACTGTTAAATAACGGATGGGGCTTAAAATTAGGAGATCCCAAGGAACAAGAACAGGAATTAATGGGAGAATTAGACTTTATTTCGATCAAAGTGCGATTTTATCCCCCCATCAGTCACTTTATCGCAGAAGGAGAACGTCGCCATCCCAAACAAGCGCTGAACAAAGGAAAACAGGATCAAGAGACAGGAAAACCGGAATATATTGATTATCTGATTGATTTACCCCCCCGTTCCCTCGACGAATTCAGTATTTGGCTACAACGTTATGGAGACAAAGCGAAAGTCCTATCTCCCCCTGAATTAGTGGAAAAGCATCGTCAAATTGCTCAAAATCTAGCAAATTTATATGATTAAAACCCACAAAGCCATAAGATATTAGACGTTGTTGGGCTGACGTTGTTGGGCTTTAGCCCCCATTAACCTAGCGCTAAAAGAGCAAAAGCCATAAGATATTAGACGTTGTTGGGCTTTAGCCCTAATAAGCCAACTTAATTATTTCATCATACAAATATATCTTGAATTTCCCAGAACACCCGCCTTGAAATCAATTGCAAGGCTAATAAATAACGTTCAATAAATTGAACTATAGCAGTACAAAATAACCAATTAAAATCCTCCAAGCGATCGCACCCTAGCCCCTTAAAGACAATATTAGTTAACATGGTTCAAGATTCTTAAAACCCTTTTCAGATCAGCGTTACAAACGATCAAAAAAATTAACTAGAAATATTGGCAATTCCTTGCTTTTTGAGGGCAATATTCAGTACAGTTGAAACTGAAGCTTAATGAGAAACAGAGTAAGGACGGTTTCAGCGTGACAACAGGGTACTGGCAAGCGAAAATTTGGGGACTCCTTCATGATCCAGCGCTTAAAGCGCTACATAATAACCAAAGTGGGAGAGGGGAAAATAGCTTTTGGCAACAATTACCCCTTATGGAAGAATGGGTAGAGAATAACTGGAATCCTGAAGAATCAGGCAAGGAGATCCTCAAACACATCAAATTATCCGATTATATCAGTTCATCTAGTGACAGAGGCGCAATTGGCAGTGTTACTTCGGCTATTAATTACAATGATAATGGATTAGACATTTTCCATCTACTATCAGGTGAGAGATTAAACCTTAAATTAAACACAGATCATCAGCAACTTCTGCAACAACGCCGTCAATATTTACATGACAAAGAACAAGCCCTTTTTAACGAAATTCCCGCCGAATTAAAACAATTTAACCCTGATAATGAATTAAAAAACTTAAAACGTTTATTTTGGTGGTTATGGCGCTGTTTACCCCAAAAAACCTGTGACATTTTTCAAGATCAGTCCTTAATTTTAATGCCCGCAGAAACCCGTTTACCTGATAGCAGTATTTGGAGTCATGCAAGTATCACATCAGCTTTAGCGGGTGCATTAGCAGGATATAATTTAACCCCCGATCATATTAGGGAAAAATGGTCAAATAAAAATACCCTTTCCCATCCTTATCTTGTTAGTTTTACCTTTTCCCCCGTACAAGAATTAATTAAAGCCAGTCGTAAAATGCGAGATTTTTGGGCAGGATCTTGGATCTTACACTACTTATCCGCTAAAGTTTGTTGGGAACTGGCTCGTAAATATGGACCTGATTGTTTTTTATATCCTAATCTATTTGCCCAACCTTTGATTGATCATTGGCTAAGACAGTATATGGGAGAATGGGTAAAACAACCAAGCGATCGCAGTTTATTAACCGCAGGATTTCCTAATGTGATCATCTTAATTCTGCCCCATGCTAAAGTAGCAGATGCCATGCAGCAAGCCAAAAGTGAACTCTTAAAAGAATGGCGTAGAATTGCTCATTTAGTCTTTGAAGAATTACAAGTTGAACGTCATTGGATGAAAGCCTTAAAAGAAACCGATAAAACTTGGCAAGGGTGGTTAAACTCCCAATGGCAAACCTATTGGACAGCGATTCCGATTGGTGCAACAGAACTTCCCCTAAAAAGTAATAGTTTAACCCAAAAAGCAGAAGCCTCTAAAACATGGATTAAGCAACAAAACTCTGCTTATAAAACTAACTTATTTTTTGAAAAAGAATCTGATTTTATTTTTACCTCTGCGACTAAACGATGGGAACAGCAAAGCCGTCATTTTAGTGTTAACGTTGGATCATGGTGGGCTGCTATTTTTGATCAAACTCGTTCTGCCTTAACTGCTGTCAAAAATGCGAGAAATTGGGAACTTCCCACTGCCTTTGGACCCCGTTCAACCATTTCAGGACTCGGTTCATCGGTACATCCCGACAACTATAAACATAAACGAGATTGGGTAACAGAAGGGGATATCAGTCCACTTTGGCAACGACAAGCAGGATTATTTGATGGCATTGAACAACTCAATGCAACTGAAGTCGTTAAGCGAGGACTAGATAAAATATTACCTCAATTACTAGCTTCTAAAAAAGCAAAGGAACCCCTATCTAAGCTAAGTATATCTTATCCTGATTTAACCTCTGGTGTCGCTGGCTATCTTCATCAAGGGACAGAAGCCGATCAAAATAATTATTACCAAGCTTGTCAAGCTATACAAAAGCAACTATCAGCTACAATTACCGAAAAATGGGGAATTCCTTGGGCAGATAATTATGAAGATTCCAGACTGGTTAATTGCCACCCACGCTTATTAAATATTGGCTGGTTAACTGAAGATTTAGACGAAGACTTAAACGAAGACAGTCAACAAGCATTACAGCAGATTATTAATTCATTTTATCCTCAGAATAACCCCACCAGTTGGTATGTTTTAGCAGCAGGAGATGGGGACAGTATGAATGCTTGGTTAAAAGGAGAGAAAATGCAAAAATACGCCCAATATATTCCTCAATCGTTAAACATATCCTCTGATTTACAAGACACTTATCAACAATTTATCCAAGAAACACCTAAGCGCATGGGACCCTCTACCCATAACGCCTTAAGTCGTGCTTTACTCGATTTTTCCAATCAACTTGTCCCCTATTTAACCGAAGAAAGATATGCAGGACGCTTAATTTATAGCGGTGGGGATGATGTTTTAGCCTATACCAATCTGTGGGAATGGGACAAATGGTTATGGGATATTCGTCAATGTTTTCGAGGGGATAAAGATCCTCAAGATGAATTTACCGAAGAAGGAAACTATTGGCGATCACCTAAATTCTCCCGTCCCTTATTTACAATGGGAAAATATGCCACCATTAGCTTTGGTATTGTGATCGCCCATCATTCTGTACCCTTAGCCATTGCATTAGAAAGTTTATGGGAAGCAGAAGAAAAAGCCAAAGATCATCTAACCCCCGATCAACAACAAAAAGATGCTGTCCAAGTAAAGGTACTATATGGTAATGGCAATACCCTTAAATCTACCGCTAAATTTGACACCTTTGATCAATGGCAAAACCTTGTTAACCTAGACCTAGATCCCAGTTTATTTGAAGCAGCAGCCAGCCTTTGGGAACAACACCCTATCCCGATTTATGCAGCTATTGAACCTTGGATCAAAGCATTTTGCGATCGCAGAGAAATACCAGAATCTTCAAAACGACAATATCAAGATACCCTAGCTAAGTTTATCCAACATCTCTGGATGACTACACCTTCTGATCAGTTAGAAACAGAAGTTAAAAACTGGCTAAAACTCGCTGCTTTTATGAAACGTAATCGTAAAATTTCCCTTAAATAAAGGAGTTAAACTCATGCAATTAATAACCAGAAAATTTAATGTTACAGAATATAACAAAATGGCAGAAACAGGAATCCTCACCCCACAAGATCAAGTAGAATTAATTAGAGGAGAAATTATTGCTATGTCACCGATAGGTTTAAGACACGCTGCTTGTGTTAAGCGCTTAAACGATTTTCTCAATTATCAATTGCACAATCTAGCTATTATTAGCGTACAAGATCCGATTCAATTGAATGATATTTCTCAACCTCAACCCGATCTTGTTCTCCTCAAACCTCGTGCTGATTTTTATGAAAGTCAAATTCCTAAACCCTCTGATGTTTACTTATTGATTGAGGTATCAGACAGTTCTCTAGACTATGATCAAACCGTTAAACTACCCCTCTATGCTGAAAATAAAATCCCTGAAGTGTGGATGGTCAATTTGAACAATAAAACCCTAGAAGTTTATCGCCAACCTCAGAACAATAATTATCAAGTACAACAGAAAAATGTTCCATCAATTTCCCCCTTAGCCTTCCCTAATCTTACCCTCACCCTTAACGATATTTTCGGTTAATTATGTATTGGTATATTCTCACCCCTTTAGATGTCCTTCTCTTCCGAGATGCCAAACCCTTTACTCCCACTGAAAGAGCATGGACAGATAGCATTTTTCCACCCAATGGCCACACCTTGGCTGGTGCATTGCGCAGTCTTCTAGATACAAACGACTTAAAGATTAAAGGTGTCTTTTTATGTCGAGAAAAGAACGATCAAATGACCTTATATTTTCCCCGTCCTTTAGGATGGGTGGGGTTAAAACCCTTAATTCCCCTTAATAAAGAATGGAATACAGAATCCCCCTTTCATCATGCAATGTGGGATCAATCCCAACCCTGTCCCCTGATCACTCTATCTCAAGAAACCCAAAAAGATGAACAAAAATATCGTCAGTATCTACCTTATGATGCTGTTTTAAGTTATCTTGAAAATGGATGCTTTGAGTCAGGCGATTTACTTCGATTCGATGATAAAAACCATCCAGACTACGAACCTGAACAACCGTGGGCAATTGAAACCCGTTCCCATAATTCCATCGAAGAAAATACCAAACAAGTTAAAGATTCAGATGGTTATTTTGTCGAAAAAGCTGTTAGAATGGAATCAGGATGGCATTTAGCAATTGGACTTAACCATCAGATCAAAACCCCTACGACAATGCGCTTAGGAGGAGAAGGTCATCGAGTCTTAATTCAAGCTTGTGATCAATTAGGGGAACAATGGGACAAGCTGCAACAACAATCAGAACACAATTTTAATCAAGGGGGTAAAATAAGCGCTTACTTAGTTACCTTGGGTGTTTTTGAAAAACCTGATCATAATTCTCTGATTTGTCGCCCCTATCCTTGGGAATGGAAATTAGCCCATACCTCTAATCCTAATCAAGATAGCGCTGATCCTGATCGAGTTTTAGTAAGTGTTGCCACAGCAAAAGCTGTTCCTGTCAGTTGTCGGATCAGGGATAAAGATGACAACCGTAAAAGTATTCCCGCCCCCCAAGTATTTGCTGCACCAATGGGAACACAATACTATCTTAATCACCCCAAACACTTATATCAAGACCAAGCTAATGCTCATGCCAAAGCTAGGCGCTGGCGCAAACTAGGTTACTCTGAATTACTTTGGATTAAATGGAAGGAGAATTAATGATGGCGAGTATTGTTTTATCATTTGTTGGGAGTCAAGATCCAGCTTCTGAAAGTACTAACCAGGAAGGTTCAATTGTTACATTGATTCGTCACTTGCTACAAATAAAGTGTCAAATCAGAAAAGTATTATTACTTTATACAGAAGACAAAAAAGAAAATGCTATCTTAACCCAAGAGTGGTTAAAAGAAGAAGTAGAGATTGAACAAGAAAAAGTAGAATTAATTGCTGTTTCTTCAACTTTATCAGATGATCCCATTGATGTTCAATTAGCTACCAAAGAAGCTTATCAAGGATTTCAAAAAGCACTAAAATACCGTAGTAATCATGATATTTTTGAGTTTAATTCTTCCTCTGGTACACCTTCAATGAAAACAGCTTGGGGAATCCTACAAGCTTCTGGATATGGGAAAGATACCCGACTTTGGCAAGTGAGAAACCCAAAAACAATGAAAGCTTCTCAAGCGCTTGTCTTTGAAAACAATGTTAATATCTTTAAGAATGAATCTGATCTTAAAGTCATTAAAAAACAACTGTTAAACTATAATTATCAAGGTGCATTACAAACTTTACAAAGTAGTGAATTTGAAGATCCCATCAGTCTATCTTTATTACAGTATGCAAGTGGACGTTTAAGTTTTAACTTTGATGAAGCTTTCGCTGCTATTAATTATCTTGCTTCCAATTATCAAGGAAAATGGTTAAGAGACATTAATCAACTGAGACAAAAAAAAGCAACCACTATTTTATCTGAAGTTTATTACAAAGCCGAGGTTAAACTGGAACAAAAGCAGTATGCAGATTTCTTAATCTTACTATTTACTTTTCAAGAAAATCTACTCCGTTATCTAGTAAAAAAGACGCTATTTCCTCCTAATCAAATTAATAAAAATTGGAAAAGTCTAGGAATTGAAGAGGCAGTAAAAAAACACGATAATGGTAAATTATGGACTTATCTTCAAGATTATAGATTGCCTAATGGTGGTTCTTTAAGACTTGATTTAAAATCAGTTAATCGTATCATGCTTAGGGCAATAATTGACTATGACTCTTCGCCAATTTTACGAGCGATTGATTACTTAGAGAGTTACTGTAATAAACGAAATGATTATATTCATAATCTTGAAGGAGTTTCTGCTATCTCAGATGATGAACAAAAAGAGATTAAAAAGCAGTTACAACAAATACTTGAATCAATTACTAATTTTTCCACAATCAATCCTTTTAATTCACTCAACGAAGCCATTCTCAATCAACTAACACCCATCATCAGAGGTTAAAT
>JBFRWQ010000488.1:0-3105 GCA_051439665.1 Microcystaceae cyanobacterium
ATAACTGACGGTTTTCTACTTTGTCATCTACCACTAAAATACGATAGTCTGGTTGATTGGGGGCTAAACCAATTACTGTTTGATGAGTCAGACAGAGGGGAATTTCTTCAGCATTGGGTAATTCAACCACTACCTTACCCTGAAATAAAGTTCCTTGATTGACTTGGCTACTTACTTGAAGATATCCCCCCATTAATTCAACCAATTTTTGAGCTAAAAACAATCCTAATCCCTGATTGGCTGGACTTTCATAATTCATGAGATATTCAACAAAAAATGGATCAAATAAATGGGAAAGATCACCTTGTTCCCAAACTTTTCCACTATATTCTATTTCAAATAAAATAGCGTAGGAGCGATCCTGTTGAAAAATAGCCGAATCTTCATCTAAGTTCCAACGTCGATCAATCCCTACAAGTCGAATATCAACAGTTCCTTGTTCAGTTACACTTAAACAATGTTCGAGAATATTGAGCCAAATTTGACGTAGTTTTTGTTCATCTGCTTTGATATACTGAGGAACTTCACCAGCTAAATAGGAACGTAGTTCAATTCCCTTTTCTTGACTTTTAGATTGCAGCGTCATGACAATATCTGAGAGAAGATCCTCTAGTCTAAACGTAGTTAAATTTAGAGAAACTTCTTTCGTTTCTAGTTCTCTCATTTCCCTAATTTCATCTAACAAGTTCGTCAGATAAAAACTATTTTGAGTAATAATCTTTAAGTCTGCTTTTTGTTGAGCAGATAACGCTGAATTGTGTTGCAACAGTTGGAGATAACCTTGGATTAAATGAAGGGGAATATGCAATTGATGGTTAATATAGTCAATTAACTGATTTTGTCTAAATTTTGCTGCTTCTAAGTGCTGAATTTGTTCCTGAAAGTCTTGTTCTAAATCGATTTTAGCTTGGCTCAATTCTTGACAATGTTGCTCTTTGAGCTTGCTTACTTGTCGTCTGTGTTGTTTCGAGCGCTCAACTAAAACGATCATAAGTCCCCCCAAAGCTAACCCCATTCCCCCTACTGTTAGCATCATCCATGATAATGATAATGATTTATTATCTTGTCCATGAGTTGCAGAATGGAAACTGAGTAAAGGTCGTGAGACAGAAGAAGAAGAGGAAACAAAAAGAGGATAATGATATAAGCAAGCCGAATCAAACTTAGGGGAAGGGCTAATACTAATCAGAATTGATAGTAGCCAGCGAACAAAGAAATGAGACATCAAAGGTTAGGTTACATCTGAACAATGTAAATTTATGTAACAATCATTTTTGGAAAACAGGACTATAAGGCAAGTTTATCTTTTTGCTCTTATTCCTGTATCCGTAAATATTCGGTATTTTCCCAAGGTATATTATCTCTCTTTTAAATAGGAATGGTAGCCCCAAATATCAGCCTAGATAAGCTGCTATGGGGCGTAAAATATCCTTGAGGACGACTGTTTACTACATTAAGGATCTTTTCTTAAAAATCGTCAGGAATAATCCATTTAGGTGGTTCGAGTAGTTTTTTGCGCCTCGCTTCCTCCGCCATTTCTAGCAAGGTGTCTAGAGAAGTATCATTGATAAAACGGGAGGCTTGTTGAGCGTGTTCTTTATTAGGACACTTTTCTCCGAGAATGCAACCATTTACGCAATCAATGGCACAGTTAACCGTCTGTTGATCCATTGTCTTCATTAGAATATAATCTCTGTGATTTCCCCTAGTTATTATAGCAGAATTATCAAAAAAAAGTTACAAACTATAACTAAATGAAGAATGAAAACCCCTACTGTGAAAGGAATTGAGATTTTTCAATTGTCAAATACCTTTTTGCGTAGAGCTATAAGCTATACTAAGGACACAATTAAGTATTTTATCTTATAAAAGTCTTACTTCCTACTTGTGCGTAGCACTATAAAAGATGAAGAATAGCCACAAGATGTTAAATTGAAAAGAGATTATAATTGGCATTTTTCGAGACATCTATGAGCGATTTATCTTCAGAGCATCCCTTATCAGAAGAAAACATCCAGCAGTTACTCCAATCCCTTTTACACAAGGAAGGAACATGGGTTGATTGGGGTAAAACTTGCCAAAAATTACAAAAATCAGGTTATCCTAGTCAAAAAATCTTTGAAGAAACTGGATTTCAAGGCAGTCAGCAAAATCTAATTATTGTAGCGGCACAGGTTTATGAGAGTCTGGTAGCAGGAGAGATAGACGAAGCCATTCTGCAATATTTCCAAGGACCAAAAAGTGATATTCTCTATGAATTTCGGATTCTAAATCAAAAACAACGAGTTGGAGCCTCAGAACTCGCTTATGATAAGAAAATCGACGTTGATGGGGCAAAAATAGTCGCTAAAGCGCTACAAGACTGGTCAAGGTTACGTCAGCGCCCTGCTCAATTTAGCGATCACCCAGGAGATACGGTTGCCTATCAATGTTGGCATCAAGCAAGACAGAAAAAGGATTTACAAGATCGGTCTCGTTTAATCGCTAAAGGGTTGAAATTTGCCCATTCTATGGGTGCCAGAGAAGCAATTGAAAGGCTACTCAGTGACTTTACGGTAGTGTCCAGTCATCCTACCCCCTTACTTCCCCTTTATCGCCTAGAAATGGAAGAAGAACTGGCTAGAATTGTCCCAGTGGTTGAAATGGAGACTTTAACCCTAGAAGCGCTCTTAAAGATTCCTAATCAGCCGATTCTTGAGCCATTTCGTTTGATGCAAGTGCCTAGCGCCATGACAGTTGTTCCCTTACCTGGTTGGCAAGCAGTATTAAAGGCAGACAATCCCGTCGCTATTACTTGTAAGAGTGATAAATTACCTAATTTTCCTGATTCTCAGTCTGAAGAAGTCTTAGTGGTGATAGATCGAGGGAATACGGAATGGGATGCTAAATTCTACTATCTCGTGGAAGAGGATCAACGATTACAGTTTCAATGGTTTGATAGTGTTCCCTCCGTGTCCATTTTGGGACAAGTAATTGTTGTCTTGCGAGCTAAACGAATTTTAGATGAGAATAATCTACTTGAACCTTGGCAAATGGACGATTAAACTGACTAATTGTAGGATGGGCTTTGCCCATCACATCAAACTGAAACTAACAAAACCAAGA
>JBFRWQ010000489.1:0-5002 GCA_051439665.1 Microcystaceae cyanobacterium
AAGATAGTGAGGGGAACTACCTTCCTAATGGGCAAAGTGCTAAATCGGGCTTAAACAAATCTTGGTTGGATGCAGGTTTTGGGAATTTCTTTACGATTCTAGGTTCTGTTGCTGAGAAAGCTAACGCTAGAGCGATACCCCAAAAACCTCAATATACCTCCCAACTTTTGGCTTATAAAGATGAGTTTATCTTTACCAAATTAAGCCAAAGAGTTTATTGGGATGAGGAGTTACAAATTGCTGTTGATAGAGATATTAATAGCTCAATTAACTTGAAACGTCTAGGGCTGGACTTGTTCCCTAGCATAAAACGCCGTAGAGGGAAACCTGTTATCATTTCTTCTGATACTAATAGTACCTCGAAGGAAGTTCTGACCGTCTTGAGAAAGGCATCAGAAGCCCACGTTGTATTGAATAATCAGCGTGGGTAAGTCACTATGACATCTTCTAATCCCCAATCACAAAATAAAGAACCGTTACGCAGTATTCATACCAACTCCCTCACGGAGATCTTAAAGCAAATGGGTATTTCGTTGGTTGTTTCCACCTACCAAGCAGGTAAATTAATTGTTGTGCGAGGGGATAAAAATTACGTTAATACCCATTTCAAACTCTTTCGTAAACCGATGGGAATTGCCGTTAAAAATAACCGTATGGCTTTAGGAGTGCAATCCTCAATTTGGGAGTTACATAATAATGCTTTGGCAGCGTCTCGTCTTCAGCCTGAAGGGAAACATGATGGTTGTTTCATTCCCCGTAATATACATTTTACTGGAGATATTGACATTCATGAAATGGCATGGTGTGATCAAGAATTATGGTTTATTAATACTCGTTTTTCTTGTCTTTGCACCCTAGATAAAGAATATAGTTTTGTGCCTCGATGGAAACCGCCTTTTATTACTGCCTATGATTTACGAGATAGATGTCATCTCAATGGCTTAGGTATCAGAGACGGTAAACCGAGATATGTTACGGCCTTAGGAGAAACAGATCAACCGAATGGATGGCGTAGTAATAAAGCCAAGGGTGGTATCTTGATGGATATTGAAACAAATGAGATACTGCTCAAAGGTTTATCCATGCCTCACTCTCCCCGTTGGTATGATAATCGACTGTGGGTATTAGAGTCAGGAAATGGTGGGTTATGCTATTTAGACAATCATTCAGGCCAGTTAATCACCATCGCCCAATTACCTGGATTTACTCGTGGGTTAGACTTTTATGGTGATCTGGCCTTTGTGGGCTTATCGCAAATTAGAGAGTCAGCCGTTTTTGCTGGTTTACCTCTGACTCAAAGACTCCAAGAAAGAATCTGTGGTGTTTGGGTTGTTAATATTCGCAATGGCAAGATTCGGGCATTTTTAAAATTTGAAGAAGCGGTACAAGAAATTTTTGCTGTCTCTGTCTTGCCGAATATGGTTTTCCCTGATGTTATTGATACAGATATGGAGTTGATTGGCAGAACTTATGTGTTACCTGATGAGGCGGTTGCCCAAACTGAGATGCCTTCATTGGATTGGAAATTTGCAGAGACTTACTATGCTAAAGGGAATCAACTCTATCAACAAGGTAAAATACCTGAAGCGATCGCTGCTTATGAAAAATGTTTAGAATTAGAGAATAGTTATTTACCTGCTCGTTTTAACTTAGGCGTTATCCTTGGCAATATAAGTAGATATTCTGAAGCGATTGAGCAATTAGAACAAGTTATTCAGGCAGAAGCCCGACACGCAGAAGCCTACAATAGCTTAGGTTTTATCTATAGTCAACAAAGACAGTTAGATATGGCTATTAAACATTATCGACAGGCTATTACTATAGCTCCTAATTTTGCTCAAGCCCATTATAATTTAGGGCTAACCTTATTACAGTTAGGAGAATATCAAGAAGGTTGGACAGAATGTGAATGGCGTTTACAAACATCCCAATTTATGGCATTTAATCCTGCTCAACCCCGTTGGCAAGGAGAAGATATTAGTCAGAAAAACTTATTAATTCATACTGAACAAGGGATCAGGGATATCATCCAACTGATGCGTTATTTACCCCTGACGGCTAAAAAATGCCAAAAACTTATCTTAGTTGCCCCTCCTCATCTTATCCCTTTATTTAAACAAGTAGAAGGCATTGCTCATATTTACACGGCAAAGGAACTTCCCTTAAAAAGTTTTGATACCTATATTTCTCTAATGAGTTTGCCTCATATCTTTTCTACGACTCTAGATAATCTTCCCACTAAAGTTCCTTATTTAACACCGCCAACAGAAGATAAAAGAGAATTACTGACTTTCATCGAAACTAATAAAAAACCAGATTCCTTAAAAGTCGGTATAGTTTGGGCAGATAGAGATACCCAGAGCAATGATAATAATAGCGCTTGTCGTCTAGAAGACTTTTTGCCTGTTCTACAATTACCCCAGATCACCTGTTATAGCTTACAAATTGGAGAGCGCTCTAAGGATATAAAAGCGCTACCTTCACAAATAGAAGTCATTGATTTAAGCCCTTATCTACAAGATTATGGAGATATGGCTGTCGCTGTTAATCAACTCGATTTAGTTATTGCCGTAGATTCAGCGATCGCTCACTTAGCAGGAGCATTAAATAAAAAAGTCTGGATCGTTTTATGTGATAATTCCGACTGGCGTTGGTTATTGGGCAGAAAAGACAGTCCTTGGTATCCTTCTATGGAGTTATTCACACCATCTCAACAACAAGATTGTCATTCTATTTTTACAACTATGGCAGTTGACATTCCCACAACTCCAACTGAGGGTACATAGCCTAGCGGATTTCTGCTACTTTCGGCCATTCGTTAAAATATAAAAAAAAAGTAAATCTGTTTTCTGAATTAACCCTTATGAACATAGTTCGCTGGTTACGTCCTTTAACCCCTTATCTAATTTCTTTTAGTTTAGGAATTTTACTCTGTTTTGGCGGTTATCCCCTACTAAAAGCTCAAGCACAATTTGAGCCTTCTTTTAATCCGTCAGACACCCCAATTGCTCAAGTTACTCCCATTAACAGCAGTGAAAGCTTTGTAGCGGCGGCAGTTGCTCGTACTGGGGGCGCAGTGGTGCGAATTGATACAGAAACCGTAGTTAATCGTCGCTACGATCCCTTTTTCGATGATCCTTTCTTCCGTGACTTTTTTGGTGGCCGTATGCCTCAGTCTCCCCAACAACAACGAATTACGGGACAAGGATCTGGCTTTATTGTTGATTCATCGGGAATTATCCTGACCAATGCCCATGTGGTGACTAAGACGGATAAAGTCACTGTTACCCTCAAAGATGGAAGAGAATTCGATGGTACAGTACAGGGAACAGATGAGGTGACAGATTTAGCCGTTGTTACCATTAAACCAAGAGGTGGCAGTCTTCCTGTTGCTCCTTTGGGCAATTCTGAGAGTGTAAGAGTGGGAGATTGGGCGATCGCTGTCGGAAATCCCGTTGGCTTGGATAATACAGTAACATTGGGCATTATTAGTACTATTGGTCGTTCGGCGGCTAAAGCAGGGATTCCCGATAAAAGACTGGATTTTATTCAAACAGACGCAGCGATTAATCCAGGGAATTCAGGTGGCCCCTTACTCAATGGCAAAGGGGAGGTCATTGGTATTAATACAGCCATTCGAGCGGATGCGATGGGAATTGGTTTTGCGATTCCGATTAATAAGGCAAAAATGCTGCAAACAACGCTAGTGAAAGGGCAAAAAGTCCCCCATCCTTATATTGGGGTACAAATGATTAATGTAACTCCCGAAATGGCTAGAGAGAATAACCAAAATCCCAATACGAATTTCTATTTACCTGAAGTTGATGGAATTCTGGTTGTTGGAGTCTTACGCAATACACCTGCCGAACGTGCTGGAATTCGCCGAGGTGACGTGATTGTTGGTGTCGATGGTAAACCGATTACAGATGGCAGTGAATTACAAAGTATGGTTGATAATGTGGGTTTAAATCAACCGTTAAAGTTGAAGTTACTACGGGGTGAAAGAGCCATTGAATTAACGGTTCGCACGGCTCAGTTAGAAAGTACTAATCAGTGATGCTTTTTAGGTAATTTGGGGATTTACTGAATTTATAGTGATAAGCAAAACCATCGTAGTTAATAGTGTATAGTTGAAGCGTGAATAGTTGAAAACTTAACTAATAACTATTAACTATTCAGTAAATCAGCTATCATTTTAACTATGCAGTACTTTTTCCTAATCCTTGCCCTGTTTATCTCTTTTTTCTTTGTTATTTTTGCGCTCCAAAATGCTGAAATAATCACCATTGACTTTATCGTTACTCAAGTAGAAAGTTCCCTTGCTTTGATCTTAGTGATCACTTTGGGGTTAGGTATTTTTATTGGTTTATTAGCTGCCAGTTTTAGCCTGATTAAACAGCGCTTAGAAATTACCAAACAAAATAAACAGTTAAAGGAACTGCAAAAGGTAATTGAGAGTCCCCAAGAAAGTGTAAAAACTGAAGTTCTGGTGACTGAAACCGATGAGCAAACAAACCCTAGCTGAAGCCCTTAACGGTAACTTAATTGTCTCTTGTCAAGCTCCGAAAGAGTCTCCCCTTCATGATCCCGATATGATCGCAGCGATGGCTAAAGCAGCGATCAATCAAGGAGCGAGTGGGGTAAGAATTGATAGCCCTGATCATGTTGCTAAAGTCAGAGAATTATTACCAGACACCTTAATTATTGGCTTATGGAAACAAGTTATTTCTGGTTATGAGGTTTATATTACCCCTCGTTTTTCTGATGCGGTAGAAATTGCTAAAGCAGGGGCGGATATTATCGCCATTGATGCAACCCTAAGAAAGCGCCCAGACGGGGAAACAATGGCTAATTTAGTGCAGAAAATACAACAAGACTTAGGGAAGTTGGTAATGGCTGATGTGGATAGTTTAGAAAATGCGATCGCAGCGACGGAAGCAGGAGTTGATTGTGTAGGGACTACTTTATATGGTTATACAAAAGAGACGGAAAATCAGCAACC
>JBFRWQ010000490.1:0-9977 GCA_051439665.1 Microcystaceae cyanobacterium
ATATTGCCAAAGGAAAAGGATCATGGAAATATCAAGCGCTAGGAACCGAAAAAGAGAAAGATACTGGCCGAGAAATTTTTCCCTACCATCCTGATTTTTTAGATACGAATTGGAAGCGCTTTCATGATGCACTGGAATCCCATCGTTACTTTGTCATTCATCATTTACTCCCTAAATATAAGATTAAAGTAGCTTAAAGCGGTTGGCTCATGCAATATACCTTCAATGTCCATTGGGATAAATTTCAATAATATGGACTTTCTATATAAGCAATGAAATTAATTTTATGGCGGTTTAGATGGGAGAAATTGCCAAATTTAAGGAGATTCTGACATAATAAAGATGATGTGATGGGCTTTGCCCATCCTACCACCATGCACCAAATGAGCTTCCTTTAATGGGGTTTTACCTCATTTTTCAATGCTAACCCCTGTGCAAAATCGCTAATATTAGCAACTGTTGTTTGAGAAATCGCTTCTAGTGCATTCTTAGTAAAAAATGCTTGGTGAGCAGTAATCATGACATTAGGGAAAGATTGTAAGAGTTGAAAAACATCATCTTGGATAATATGCTCTGAGTGATCTTCAAAAAAGATTTCATCTTCCTGCTCATAAACATCCAAACCAAAGTACCCAACTTTAAGAGACTTAATCCCATCAATCATCGCACGGGTATCTACTAATTGTCCTCGACTGGTGTTAATTAACATCACACCTTTTTTCATTTGATCAATGGCTTCTTTATTAATAATGTGATAAGTTGACTCTAGTAAAGGACAATGTAAGGAAATAATGTCAGAGTTAGATAACAATTCTGGTAACTCAACATAACGAGCATCTCCAATGGCAGAAAAATAATCATTAGGGTAAGCATCATAGCCTAATAAATGACAGCCAAAGCCGTGCATAATCTGAGCAAAAATTGTGCCAATTTTACCCGTTCCAATCACGCCAACAGTGCTACCATGTAGGTCAAATCCTAATAAACCATCAAGGGTAAAATTATCATCTCTCACCCGATTATACGCCTTATTTAACTTACGATTAAGAGCAAGAATTAAACCCACTGCGTGTTCAGCAACTGCATAGGGGGAATAAGCAGGAACTCTGACTACTGTTAGCCCTAATTCCTGAGCCACTTTTATATCAATCATATTAAAGCCCGCACATCGTAAAGCAATTAATTTCGTGCCTTGATCTGCTAGTATTTTTAAGGTTTCTGCATCTGCTGTATCATTTACGAACATACAAACAACTGGAAAACCAGCCGCTAGGGGAGCAGTTTTGACATTCAATTTTGGCTCTAAATATTCTAATTGATGGGGATTTCCTGCCGCTTGGTTAGCAGCATCAAAGAACTTGCGATCATAAGAACGAGTACTAAAAAAAGCAACTTTCATGATTAAATTAAGGTTGAGTATAAATTGTCATATCTGTACCGAATTACCTGTTAACAGTAGCACAGGCTAACTGTCCTCTGCAAGTCGTATTTTACTTAACCTTATCTTAAATTTAGTTAGCTAAATGTAGTTTTTTTGATCCTCAAAATTTCGCTGAAAAAAATGGAAGACTTAGCTAGAATTGAACAGAAAAATTATTGATAACTGATCACTGATAACTGATAAGTAATAACTGATAATGGACTTACTACTTTATTCCCTAATTGCCCTAATGCCAATTGCTACGGTTTTTCTGCTCTTAATTATTGCCAAAAAACCAGCCGATATAGCAATGCCCATTTCCTACCTAGTCACGGCAGCCATTGCCCTTTTGGTTTGGCGTGTTCCTTTTTCAGAAGTAGCTGCATCGAGTATTCAGGGGCTAGTTGCTGCTTTTGAGATTTTGTATATTATTTTTGGTGCAATTCTTCTCTTAAATACTCTTCAAGAGTCAGGCGCAATTAATACTATCCGTCAGAGTCTGTTAGGAATCTCAACTGATCGCCGCATCCAGGTAATGATTATTGCATGGTTATTTGGTGGTTTTATCGAAGGTGCATCAGGATTTGGCACACCTGCGGTGATTACCGTTCCTTTACTCGTTGCTATTGGCTTTCCTGCAATGGCAGCCGTCATGTCAGCCTTAATCATTCAAAGTACCCCCTCTACCTTTGGGGCGGTGGGAACAGCGATTATGATTGGGATGAATACGGGATTAGATGGTGTAGATGCGGTTCAAGAAGAAATGGCAAGATTAGGGGTAAACCAAACTGAGTATCTCTTTAAAATTGGACAATGGGCATCTATTTTCCATTTAATGATTGGTACATTTATCCCGCTTATTTTGAGTGTTGTTTTGACTTACTATTTTGGTCGGAATCGCTCAATTATGGAAGGGTTAAAAGCGTGGAAATTCGCTATCTTTGCGGGGTTAGCCTTTACTTTCCCCTATACCCTAACAGCGCTTTTCTTGGGTCCTGAATTTCCGACTTTAATTGGGGGCTTAATTGGTTTAGGAATTGTGATTCCTGCGGCGAAAAGTGGTTTCCTTGTTCCCCAAGAAAGATGGGATTTTCCCCCCCGTGAGGATTGGCTAGAAAGTTGGTCAAGTTCCAATACAGAAGAGATTACACCTCAATCTTCTGAGCGCTCTATTTCTACTTTGAAAGCATGGCTTCCCTATGTCTTGCTTGGCTTTTTCTTGATGTTAACCCGTCTTAAATTATTACCCATTCGAGGATGGTTAGAATCGGTTGTTTTAACATGGAGTAATATTTTAGGAACAGAGATTACAGCAGCGAGTAAGCCCCTTTATCTCCCACCAACCGTATTCATCATTGTTGTCGCTATTACCTTTTTTCTTCATCGGATGAAAGTGGCAGATATGACACGGGCGATTGGGTTAGCCATACCAATGTTGCAAAAAACGGCTATAGCGTTGGGCGCTGCGGTATTAATGGCGAGGGTATTTATTAATTCTGGTGGTAATAGCGCAGGATTGGCCAGTATGCCCCTTACTTTAGCAGAAGGTATGTCCACTTTAGCAGGACAAACTTGGCCGTTTTTTGCCCCTTTTGTGGGGACAATTGGCTCATTTGTTGCAGGAAGTATTACTGTCAGTAATATGATGTTTTCTCTTTTTCAGTTTGGTGTTGCTTTACAAATTGGGGTATCTCCTTTAATTATTTTGGCTTTGCAATGTGTTGGGGCATCAGCAGGTAATATTATTTGTGTCTCTAATATTGTTGCTGCTGAAGCAACGGTTAATTTAATTGGACGTGAGGGGGTTATTATTAATAAAGTTCTACTTCCAACTTTGTATTATGTTACTTTTGGGGGAATTTTAGGAATATTAGCAGTTTTTATTGTTTCATCATTCGGTTAAACTCAATGGAGGTAAAGAGGGGGAAGTGTGGGAGGTGTGGGAAGTATGGGAAGTGTGGGGAGAGGGGGAGGATGAATGTGATTTAATTGAGCAATCATATCCCTATCCATATTTCATTCTTCATTCTTCATTCTTCTCTGTCTCTATTTTCCTTCTTAGCAATAGGGTTATGATTATGAGCAAAGGCAGACAATTCTGTTGTTTGACGGTGCATTAAGTAGCTACTAATAGAAATCAGCAAAATAGCGCTTGATACATAAATAATATCTATTGAGGTGTTTAACTGTAGGGTAATCATTTTCTTAAAAACACTGACAATTAAAGCCACAATAATGACTTGCAAGAGCTTTTTCTTCAATTCTTCTAAAGAGGTAATCACTAAAACTCCTTTACGAGTTTGATCACCATCAAGGTCAATTTCCGAGATAAAAAGCTCATAAATACCAAAACTAAATATTAATAAGATAATGCCAATTAAATAATAATCAATGCCCCCAATCACATGAGATACAACAACAGCAATATCCTTGCTGGTAAAGTTTTCAGTTAATTTAAAATTCTGACGCAGGCCAAACCAAATTTCAACCGTTCCAATCACAAAAAAGTCCAAAGCGCTAATTAAGCCAAAAATAACAGGAATTAAGGCAAATAAGCGGAAGTTCCAGAGGGTAAATTCAAAAATATGTTCAATTTTTTTTAAGAGACTCATATAATAAACTAACCTTTTATCATTTATTTCAACACCCTAATTATAGTAAGACTTAATTGGTCTTGATATTAAATCCTTCTTAAAGATCAATCGATTAAGCATTATTACTCAGCTAAAGACCATTATTAAGTTTTATTGACACAAGAGCCCAAGAAAAAATAAATTGCCTAAGATCGAAATTACAAGAATGAAATTGAGAAGATTTTATTACTTGATTTAGACTTTCAACAGAGGAAATTTAGGGCTTATGCGACATTTTGCTGATGAATGGATTCAAGAATGGTGCGATGACAACGGTTGGACAGATTTAGTTCAAGAACGTTACAATCACTACTGGGCGTTTCCTCCCCATGCAGTGATGCCTGAACCCATCCCGTCTCAAACCTTAAGATCAATTAAAGCCCAAAAAGGATTTTGCTTTGAAGAAAAATTGTGGCTAGGTATGGCGATCGCTGTCTCTTTTCTCGCTATTTTGTTAAGTTGGGGCTTAAAATGTCCCATGCCTATTGTCTTTGCTTTTGCTTTTGATGCTATTACAACCGCTAGATTAGAAGTTGAGGATATTTAGCAAATCAGAGCTATTTGCCTAAAACCTGTTTAATCGCTTTTTCTAACTGTGGTTTGCTCAAATCAGTCACCACAAACACTTCTTGAACCGTTTTACCCTGTCTTGCAATCAATTTATGACCGCCCACAATGGGAACAGATACCCTTAACTTGAGTTGGGGACAATGGCCTTTAGACCGACTGATTACCCCAGGGGTAATAGTAGTAATTCCCATTTTGTGGGTTAATTTTTCAAGGATAGGAATCAGCCCATCCAAGTGAGTAGAATGATTCCAAACGAGACGGCCTTTGGGAGGAGAAGTCATAATCTTAGGCGGCCTCCAGTGGGGCCATTGTTAACCCTGCACGACGCAATTGTTGATGATAAAGTTCCGCTTGTTCTTGGGGACCTACCCAAACGATCGCCCGTCCTTCAAAATGGACTTGATTGGTTAATTCCCAAGCGTGATCGCTACTCATACCTGGAATATAGGTCATTAAGCATTTAGCCACATGATCAAAGGTATTAAAATCGTCGTTTAAAACGATTACCTTATAGTTGGGGTAGGTTTTGCGAACAACGGTTGTTGATTTTTCAGGAGTAAGGGTTGGAGAAACAGTCATTATAGTTTATGGACATACAGTAATCAGTTAACATTTCCTTCATCTCAAGCTGGCAACATGGAGTAGGAATTAATCCCCAAATCCCCAACTAACTAGAATGATTATAACAGCGATCACCCCATATCTAAATAGGAAATCTAACCCGTGAAGCCAGCTATCTGGCCAGAAACCGAACAAAAGGGAGAAAAACCAATTGGTCATCAAAAGAATTAAGACAATTAAGCCTAAAAGCATCACTTAATCTCTACTTTGAAAAAAGCGCTCTACTTGCCAATGGGAAACAATCTCTACCATTTTAGCAAAATCTACTGTTTCTAGATAGGGTAATATACCACAGACAGGAACTTCGGTCAAAGATTCGATTAACTGAGTAGGAGTCCAATTTTCTATATCTTCGGGGGAAGTTGGCTGCACACAGTTAAGGATAATTCCAACTAGGTTAATTTTACAAGAACGAGCGTAGTAAACATTGGCAACCGTGTGAGCGATCGCACCCAATTTGACAGGAACAACTAACAGGGTGTTAAACTGCCAAGACCCTGCTATGTCCCCCACGGTTAATTTTTGTGTGATCGGTGATCCCAACCCCCCTAATCCTTCAGCGATCACCATCGGATATTTTTGCTGACAATAGTTTAATTCTCGCCAAATAATCCCTAAATCTACCGTCTTTCCTTCCTTGGCTGCCGATAAAGGTGGAGCGAGGGGTGCATTAAACCGAAGGGGCGTTATAATTTCAACAAGGGGGTTGTCTGAGAAATAGTTTTGATAGTATTCTTCGTCCCCAATTCCCGTTTGCAACAGTTTAATAATTCCTAGAGAGTCTGTCGGATACTGTTTTAAAAGATAAGCGACTAAAGCCGTTGTTACCCATGTTTTCCCCACATCTGTGTCTGTTCCCGCAATTAGTAATGTTTTCATCATTGTCTGCCTCTCTAGAAGGTATCTATCCTCTATTATAAAGATGGATAGTTAAAAAGATAAATGGTCAAGTTTTCCCTTCAGAGACTTAACGGCTTATGCTATATTGTCAGCACCCTGCTCTAAAGAGACAGGGCTTCATGCCTTCCTTTAGATAGCTGACCCGCCTAAGTTTTAAGTAACTACGTTTAAGGCAAGTGTTAAAGCTCCTACCTACAAATGCGTGGCTAGTTTGTAGCTCTAGAACTCAATAATTAAACAGTTGTACGAAGGGTAAGACAGTGTTATTGAGAAAGTACCGACCTTAAACATTGGCTAAGTCAACTTTACCCCTTATGTGGGAGATTAATCATGTCCAATTATGTTCTCGTTCTTAATGCTAACAAAGACCCTGTTAATCCTGTTCATCCTGCTCAAGCAAGGAGGTTATTAACTGAAAGAAAAGCTGCCGTATTCCGTCGCTATCCTTTGACGATTATTCTCAAAAAAGAAATAACTCAAACCCCTGACCCCATCACTTTAAAACTTGACCCTGGTAGCCGAGTAACAGGAATTTCATTGGTTCAAGGAAATCGGGTAATCTGGGGAGCAGAATTAAGTCATAGAGGTCAACAAATTAAAGATGCTTTAACATCAAGACGGCAATTAAGACGCTCTCGTAGAAATCGTAAAACCCGTTATCGTCAACCTCGATTTCTTAATCGTAAACGCTCTGAAGGTTGGTTAGCTCCCAGTCTAATTCACCGAGTTTTTACGACCCTAACTTGGGTGAAAAAGCTGATTAAATTTGCTACCATTGACTCAATTACAATGGAGTTAGTTAGATTTGATACCCAAGCTTTAGACCGACCTGAAATCTCAGGAATTGAATACCAACAAGGGAAGTTAATGGGATACGAGTTACGAGAATACTTGCTTGAGAAATTCAATCGTGCTTGTCAGTATTGCGGTGCTAAAAACGTTCCTTTGCAAGTGGAACATATTGTCCCAAAATCAAAAGGAGGAAGCAATAGAGTGAGTAATCTAACCCTCGCCTGTGAACCTTGTAATCGTGCTAAAGGAAATCAAGATATTCAAGATTTCTTATTAGATAAACCTGATTTATTAGCTCGAATAATTAAACAGGCTAAAGCGCCTTTAAAAGATGCTGCTGCCGTTAATTCTACCCGATGGGCATTATTTAATTCTCTTCAAGAATTAGGCTTACCTGTTACCAGAAGTTCAGGGGGAGAAACTAAGTTTAATCGCCTTCGATTAAATCTTAATAAAGCACACTGGATTGACTCAGCTTGCGTGGGAGAAATCCCTGATAACTTAGTCTTAAAAACTGCTCAACCTTTGCTGATTAAATCAACCGGTCATGGCACAAGACAAATGTGCCGAACGAATCAATATGGTTTTCCGATTCGTTACGTTCCACGCTTTAAATTTGTTAAAGGTTTCCAAACGGGTGACATAGTTAAAGCAATGGTAACTAAAGGGAAGAAAATGGGAACTTATGTCGGACGAGTTGCTGTTCGTTCTACGGGCAGTTTTAATATCTCTGCTCAACAGGGATTAGTTCAAGGTATTAGCCACAAATACTGTTCTATTATTCACAGCAAAGATGGCTATAATTAATCCTTTTAATTCCCTAAAAAATGCGCCTAATAAATTAGGCGTGTCGTAGTTTCTCTGCGAGTTAAAACGTCGCAGTTTCCCTACTCCCGTGAGGTTTGTGATGATTAATTATTTAGTGCTTTAGTTTATATTAATGTTTAATCTAACTTCTTTATCTAAAAAAATAAAATTAAGTATCCCATCTCTACTTTTATTAACCCTATGGGGCTGTAGTTCATCACCAGATATTGTTTTAACCACCCCCTCTCCTCCTCCTATTTCCAATCAAGGTAAATCTTGGTCTAGTATTAGCAAAATTACCACCTTGGATGCTTACCGTAGTCCAATCAAATCTTTGGCTATTAGTCCCGATAATAAATTATTAGTTAGTGGCAGTTTTAACGGTGTAATTAGCTTATGGGAACTGCCAACAGGAAAATTATTAAAGACCATTCAACGAGGTCAAAGTATTGAAGATATTAAATTTAGCCCTAATGGTGAACAATTTGCCACTGCCAGTGGTGATGGCAATATTAGGATTTGGGATCGGAAAACAGCCACTTTACTTAAAACCTTAAAAGGACATAGATTTGTCGTAGAAACCTTAGATTATAGTCCCGACGGAACATTACTAGCCAGTGGAAGTTGGGATCAAACGATTAAAATTTGGGACTGGAAAACGGGTCAGGTTAAGCTAACCATTGAAGGTCATCAAGATCAAGTAAAATCAGTCATTTTTACCCCCGATGGACAAACCTTAATTAGTGCAGACTATGAAGGTCGCATTAATGCGTGGAATCCTGAAAATGGCTTACTTATAAAAGCTTTTCCAGGTCATTTATTTCCCGTATATCAATTAATTATTAGTTCTAATGGAAAGCTATTAGGAAGTGCGAGTAAAGATAGTAGTATTAGATTTTGGGAATTAGAAACAGGAAAACTTATCTACTCCTTAAAACGTCATTCAGAGGCAATTACTGATATTGCTTTTAGCTCAGATGATCGTACTTTAGTCAGTACCAGTTCAGACAAAACAATTCGCCTTTGGGATCTTTACCAGGGACAATTGATTTATACCAAGGAATCACTACTCAACCTTGTCTTAGCCGTCAGTCCCAACAATCAATACCTTGTTACAGGAAATGAGCAAGGTAATATTACACTATGGCAAGTGAACTTGTGATTTCTGTTACTGTATCAATATTTTGTTCTACAATACTAAAATATTGAGGTTGAGTTAACAATGGTTAAAAAAGCAGATTTAGGCAGTAAACGGCTGATCAGTCTTTCTCCTGAGCGCTGGGTTCGTTGGGTCATGCAAAGAACCGATATTCGAGTCCAAGAGATTGTATCCGAGAAATTTCAATGGCTCGAACGAGAAAGTGATGTACTAATTAAGGTTTCAAGTCCTCAAGAGGGGGATTTTATTCTGGCCAATGAGATTCAATTGCGTTATCGGTCAAACTTACCCCAGAGAATGAGGAATTATACAGCTTTAGCAGAAGAAAAGTTTGAATTACCTGTTTACCCTGTTCTAATCAATATTTTACCCTTTAACGCCCCTAGTGTCATTCCGACAGCTTATGAATCGGAGTTTATGGGAATTCGGGCTTATCAAAACTATCGAGTGATTAATTTATGGGAGATAGACGTTAATCTGGTTTTTGAGCAGAATTTAACCAGCTTATTACCTTTCGTTCCCATCTTAAAAGGAGGAGATGATCCGCCTAAAGTTAGACAAGCCTTACGGGGTTTAAGAGAAGATGAAACATTACAAGATTTAGAACCCTTGTTATCCTTTTTTGCTTCTTTTGTGTTAGAACTACCCATAGTAAGAGACATTATGAGGTGGGATATGACGGTACTTAGAGAGTCCCCTTGGTACAATACAATTCTAGAGGAAGGCTGGCAAGAGGGTTGGCAAGGTGGTCACCAAGCTGGCTTCCAAGAAGGCCGACAGGAAGGCCGACAGGAAGGCCGACAGGAAGGTGAAGCCACTTTAATCCTGCGTCTATTGGATAAGCGGTTTCAGGGTGTTAATGAGGTAATGAAAGCTCAAATTCGTCAGTTAAACACCAATCAGCTAGAAGAATTGGCAGAAGCGCTCTTAGATTTTAGCTGTCTTGAGGACTTAGATGATTGGTTATCCGATTGATTGTTATGCTAAGAAAAGAATATTGGCTAAGTCTTAATCAATAATCAATTATGCCTTCTGCTTCTAACGATAGAATCAAAATCACCGCTAAAAGTCGTTT
>JBFRWQ010000491.1:0-3263 GCA_051439665.1 Microcystaceae cyanobacterium
GACTTCGGTAAATGTAGTAAGATTTAATTGCTACTTTAGACTCCGCTCTTAAGGATGGGGGGTTTAAAGAAAGCTTTTATCACACAACCAAAAGCAATAGCTGATAGCTGATAGCTGACGGCTGAATGCTTACTTTAGAATAAACCAAAATGAGCCTTTCTTCATCTAGTCAATCTACTTCTATTTCCCAAAAAATTGACAAAGGTATTTTGGGAGAAGAGTTAGTGGCAAAATGGTTAAATCAACAAGGTTGGCAAATACTCCATCGACGGTGGCAATGTCGCTGGGGAGAATTAGATATTATTGCTATGAAAAATTCTCCCTTTAGGAATAACTCTGGTCAAAATTTTCCAAATTTTCCCATTATAGCATTTGTGGAGGTAAAAACCCGTAGTCGGGGTAACTGGGATGAAGATGGTCTACTAGCAGTTACAGAGTCAAAACAAAAAAAACTGTGGCAAACCGCAGAACTATTTTTAAGCGATCGCCCAGAATTAGCAGATTATTCTTGTAGCTTTGATGTAGCCTTAGTCAGGTGTAATAATGCTCAGAAAAATTCTTCTTTCCTAATCCACCCATCACCAGAAAAGCAACTATCTGAATTAACTGTTGAGATGGGCAAATCTGTAGATTTAGCAGGTTATCAACTTATTTTACAAAATTATATTTCTTCTGCTTTTATTGTTCCTTTCGAGTGAGCAGCAAAACGGAATAAAACGGAGTTAATCGTAATATATCCCTTGTCTATTAATCACCGCTCTCGGTAATTTACTTTTTGGCTTGAGTGAGTTCGAGTCAAAACGAATGATGGCCACTCTCCTTGAAATCTATCTAAGCCACTAGGGGTTCACTCTCAACCCATTGCCTTCAAGTTGATTCCCCTCAGATGCCTGGGGTTAAACGAACCCTGATTAATGGCATCATCGAGTGTCAAATCCCTTTGCAACAAAAAGGATACTGTCCGCTTAATCAAAACTTTCCTAACATCAGTCGACTTCATAAATTGGCTAATATTAGGGTCATCGAGTCTCGTTTCAATGTTGCGTGCAGCATTACCATCAGCCGACAATACCTCCCCATCAAAGGTGAAGAATTGATCCCCACAACGAGTTCCTAAAAGGACTCCAAAACGGGAATCAACCTGGGAGGTATAGGCTGCATTTACTACCGTCACTGATGACGAACGACGGTAGGAAATCTCGTCGAGTGCTTTCTGTAGTGTTCCCTTGCACCATTCGGCTAAATTACGATTGATTCGCCGAGCAATCTTTTTGTTCTTAACAACAAAACTTAAGTCTTCCGTAATAGCATATTGATACTTATCAAAGAACTGATTAACTCCAGTTCTGACCATTGTTGTTAGAGTTTGTTTTTTCTTATTCTCTAAGGTTTGGTGACGTTTTTTAGTCAAGTTACATTGAAAAATATGTGGCTGATTTTTCTTCATTGCTATTTGATATAACTTATTTCTTCCCTGACCTCTACTATGTCTTTTCTTGACAGATTGGGTCATAACTTTCCCAATCCCTTGACCATAAATTTCATTATTAGAATCGGTAAAAGCTTCTGTGTATCCTTTATCTAAGCCACATTGCCCAACCCCTACGGATGGTCTTCTTGGAACGATTTTAGGAAAATGTAGTCTAATTTCATTGTTAAGCTCATCAAAAATAATTTGAAATAAGCCAGTTGGGGTGATTCGTCCTACTTTAAACAAGAGGGTTAACTTTTCATACTTGCGATGGCTTTGTTGATCTCCTCCAATGGTAACACTAATAACATTTCGGCTAATTCTTTTAACCACTGCACCATTACTAATTCCTGCACAAATTTGATTATTAATATATGTATGACCTCGATGATAAGCTTGTCTCATCCAACGATGAATCAGAGGATATTGCATCCATTCTAAAGTTTTGAGATTTTTCATCAATTCATCTCGGAAAGAAGTAGATTTTATTTCTTTTCCTCGACTATCTTTGTCAGGTTGAAAATGGCGATAAATTTTTCTCTTGACAATAGTTTTCGCTGCCTCTTGAGAGGCATGAATATCATTAAGAACTCTCTCAAATGTCTTCTGCCATTGCTTTTGAGGTAGTTTATACATCGATGGTGGGTTGGTTTTTTGAAAGTCTTTATAGAGCTTGTGGTGAGAAATTCCCCAACATTTTAAACTCCCGTATTTATTCCAAATATCTGAACGTAAATGTCCAGTACGAACAGCCATCTTTCTTGCCTTTTCTACATCACCACCAACACAGTAACCTATTCTGGTAACAGCATATTCATCGGCTTTATTGATGACTTTTCTTTTCGTGACACAGTGGGGGCTTTCTTTTTGTCTATTTTACTACGGTTTATCTACTTTTTATCTACTTTGTCTATTTCTTTACGGATCTTTTTTTCATAGTTCCTCAAAAAATAAAGCTTAGAAGAAAAACAGTGCATCACTGCCATAAAGTCATCCATCAATTCTTGATGGGGTGACTTGTAAGTATGATTAAGCACTTCTATTTGACAACCATTGAGATAACAAAACCACTCAACGAAATCAAATCCAAACCGATATAATCTGTCTTTATGGGCTACTACTATCTTTTTTATTTCATGGGCGGCTACCCTTTCCATTAACTTCAAGAATTTTTTACGTTGAAAATTCATTCCTGAGCCAAGTTCTGAAATACATTTACATTGAGGGTAATAAGAACTTACATATTCTCAAAGAGAATTGAGGTCTTCTTTTTGTGAATGAGTTGAAACCCGAACGTAAAGTATTATTTCTCTAGTCTCTAATGTCTCTTCTGTTAATTCTTCTAAAGATGCTAATAAGTAGCGTCGGTGTCCCCCTGGACTTTTAGTATATTTAATCTTCCCTTCATCAGCCCAACGAGATCAAGTCTTCGGATGATAGCCAAATTTTTCTTGTACTTGCTTAGGGGTTAGATACACAGTGTCCGTTTCATTACTATTTACCCCTATATACTACGCTATATTGTTACTTAATGGTTAGACTTCCCCGAAGGGAAATTAAAAATTGTGAAGAATCAATTAAGTATATATTACAGTTACTGTACCTATAGTAATATTAGTAATATCACAGATGTATAGGTACAGAACCAATTATTATTAGAGCCTTATTCAAGATTAACCCAAAGTTTCTGGGCAATATCCCAAACCCTTGACAAATTGGGTGCGAAATGCCTCTATTTCATCTTGATTTGGCCCTCCATGGGAAACCACTGCTACCTGATAACGTCTCATTA
>JBFRWQ010000492.1:0-4386 GCA_051439665.1 Microcystaceae cyanobacterium
CTAAAGAGCAGGGCTATTTTGAAGTGGGGGAGAGGGGGAATCATTGAAACCAGCAAACCTGATAACTGGGGTATATAAACTGGATTTAGTATAATTGGTCACTGAAATGACAGTAGAAAGGCTTAAAACTCAGTTACCGCTTACTTCCCACTTTTTATGCTTTGCGTAGAGCTATACCCAAATTTCTCACCAAAAATGTGGTCGCCAAGGCTGAAACCATGATCGGATCAGGATTTGAATCACCCTTCTAAACTGGCATTTACCTAATATTGAAGTCTCCATGCGTTAAAACGGCATGGATTCCAGTCGTTAAGCTTCGATAGGCTAAAGCCGTATCAACGCTAGTCAACTTACTGAATTTTTCCAGTTTTATGCCCTTCAACCGACATCTAAATCCCTTGGATTAACTGAATAAACAATTAATCTGTGGACTTACTTTTAAGTAATCACTTTGCTTTCCGAGTGGTTGTACTTGAGTTCAAGCGATAAATTACTCCTTTTTGCTGTACTGCTTGCCTGTTCCATAGTCGTAGGATTTAACCCCGTCTCTTACTGGCAGGAATTTCACCTTTTCTAGCAAAATATCAACGCAACCAACCTTGTTCTTACTCACGTCACTATTATATATCATTTTGGACACAACGGGATAAATCCCTTAGTTTCGCTCCATCGCCATGCCTTAAAAGACATGGCTAACTCTCGCTCAACAGATTTTAAGGTTTACTCTTAATTCGCTTACGACCCAAATAGATTTGAAGACACAGCAGTACTCGCTTTCCTGAAATGATAGTTATCAAAAAGCTTATAGCATTAGGTAGGATGGGCTTTGCCCATTAAATCCATAGAATTAAAGAATAATCATCTATTGCACTATTTTAGATGAAACAATCCAGTAGTTAGGGCTAAAGCCCAACAACATACCAGAGTCTAAAGTTGAGAGGGTAGTTAGGGCTAAAGCCCAACAACATACCTAAGCCTAAATCAGAATGCTCTAATTAATGCTCATTTTCCTGTTTAATTAAGCTTTCTCCTTTAATAAAATCAATAAACTGCTTGGCTGTTCTTCCTGAGCGACTATTATAATGTTTTGTCCATTGTTTGGCTCTAAATTCTATCTCCTCAGTGGGTAAATCAATTCCTGCTTGTTGGGCAAGATGATGTACGATCGCAAGATAGGTGTCTTGATTAGCAGGTTCAAAGGTAAGGGTTAAACCAAAGCGATCGCTAAACGATAGTTTTTCCTGTTGGGTATCCCATGCGTGGACTTCTTCTCCTTCTAAGGGGTTTGGGCGATCGCTAAAAAATTCTCTGATTAAATGTCGTCGATTTGAGGTGGCATAAATTGCCATATTAGTCGCTCTAGCGGTGACACTTCCTTCTAATACCACTTTCATGGCTTTAAACCCATCATCATCTTCTTCAAAGGATAAGTCATCCACAAAAATAATAAAGCTTTGTGGGACATGACGAATCATTTCAATTAAGGTGGGTAATCGATTTAAGTCCTGTTTATTTAACTCAATTAAGCGTAATCCTTGAGCTTGATATTCATTAAAAATCGCTTTTACCATAGAAGATTTACCCGATCCTCTACTTCCGTATAAAAGAACATGAAGGGATGGATAACCTTTGACTAAACATTCTGTGTTATGTCGTAGTAATTTTTTTTGCTTATCGTAGCCATAAATTTCTTGTAAAGAGATCGGATCAGGATAGGGAATACCAACTAAGTGATCATCTTGCCAACGAAAAGCACGATATTGAGCAAAAAGTCCTGTTCCTACCTTGCGATAATGATCGGCTAAGGCTTCTAATTCTTCTGTCCAATCCACAGAATCATGTAAAAAACTGGTAAAATTATTGTCCACATTCCATGCAATAGGATTGTCGGGAGTTTGGGAGGCAGTTTGCACCCAGTTACTCACTTTTTCGGTGGAACATTGATAGATATATTGTAAGATTTTTAAGTCTTGTTTGACAGAAATAAGTAAGGAAGGTGACAGGGTTTCAATAGCTTGGGTTTGAACCTGAAAACTAAAGGGATTATCATTAAGTAAAACTTGTTTCACTAAATAATCTTGCCAGCTTTGATTAGAGCGAGCTAATGCTTGAAACCAATTACTGTAAGCGTCTAGACAATCTACCGCCGTGACACTGCGACTATGGGCTTTATGATCCCCATGATGAAGGGTTTTTAGTAAATGTAAAAAGTGTTTGCCAATGTCATCATCGAAAATGGATTGATAAAGTAAAAGGGACGCAACTTGTTGGTAAAATTGACGGCTTGAATTAATCTCTGAAGCAGTAAACATCAATTATTTAAAGACAAATCTTTTTAAAATTAATTTAGGATATTCTCTCTAGGATTATACCTCAGAAATGCTTTGAGATTTGACATCTTCTATTCTTAAGCTTTTTGTAAGGTTTCACCTCCTAAAATGTGATTTAATTTACCACTTTGATAACCTTCTAAGTCCAATGTTACATACACAAATCCTAATGCTTTAAACTGGCTAACTAATTGTTCTAAGTCAGTATCTATGATAAAAGATTTAATATCTTGGGGTAGTAGTTCGATTTTGGCTGTATGGCCTTGGGAACGGACTCTGATGTTATCGTATCCCAATTTACGGAGATAAATTTCTGCTCGTCCGACTCTTTGTAATTTTTCGACGGTGATTTCTTCGCCATAGGGGAAGCGAGAACTTAGGCAGGGCTGAGAGGGTTTATTATACCATGATAAGCCTAATTCTTGAGACAGTTGGCGAACTTGGGCTTTTGTGAATCCTACTTCTGCTAGGGGGGATCTGACTCCTCTTTCCTTGGCTGCTTGAATCCCAGGGCGATAATCTCCTAGATCATCCCCATTGACTCCATCAACGATGTAGGGGTAGCCCCATTGTTGTGCTAGGGGTTTAAGGGTATCGTGCAGTTCACTTTTACAGAAGTAACACCGATTGATGGGATTTGAGGTGTAATTAGGATTATCCATCTCTAGGGTTTGGATAGTTTTGTGGGGAATACCAATGATTTTTGCTTGTTTTTCCGCATCTTCCAATTCTTCGGGTAAGAGAGAGGGAGAAATAGCGGTAACCGCTACAGTGCGATCGCCCAAAACATCATAAGCTACTTTCGCCACTAAGGTACTATCGACTCCACCAGAGTAGGCGATTAAGGCTTTTTCCATGCCTGTAAATATCTTTTTTAACTGTTCGAGTTGATCCTGTAGCATGATAATTAGGGTTTATGTCTTACTGACCTTATTTTAACTTAAAATTAAGATAAAATAAAACTTGCTCAACCAAGCATCAATTGTGATTATGAACTATCTTGCTCATATTTATTTAGCAGATCAGACTCCTGAGTCTCGTTTGGGCAATTTTTTAGGGGATTTTGTCAAGGGTTCGCTAGATAATTATCGAGAACAGTATGATCCGTTAATTTTAAAAGGGATTCAAACCCACCGTCAAGTTGATTATTTTACTGATCATCATCCCATTTTCCAGCAAAGTAAACGGAGAATTGTTGAGCGTCATCGTTATTTTTCAGGGATTTTAATTGATATTTTTTATGATCATTTTTTAGCGCTTCATTGGCGCTCTTTTTCCACGGAAGCGCTAGGGGAGTTTATTGCTGATTTTTATCTGATTTTAGAGCAGAATTATCATCTTTTACCTATCAAGCTGCAAAGGATTTTTCCGATGATTAAAAGGGAAAATTGGTTATTATCTTATCAAGGGATTTCAGGAATTAAAACAACTTGTCAGCGCCTTTCCAGACGGATTAAACGAGAGAATACTCTAAAGGATGGTCATCAGGATTTAATTAAGTACTATGAGGAAATTGAGTCGGATTTTCTGCTCTTTTTTCCAAAATTAATTGATTTTGTGCAGCAAAGGGAAGTTATTCAGGGCTAAAGCCCAACAACAATACCTGATACCTGATTTATAATTCTGAGTTTTCACGGCATTTTTTAGAAGGTATTTACTATAGTAAAATTTAATTTTAACATATTTTCTCTTCATTTCCTTGACCAGATATTAACATTATTTATCATCCAATTACTTTCAGCGCTATTTTAGTATAAATTTTTGGGGGATGGGGAGCTTAATCTCCCCTAAGTCTTATTCTTATTTGACATTAAAATGACTTCTCTACATAAGAGAGAATCAAATTGAATACGAATACTTAAAGGAACAATATGGAGTTTCCAATCAAATGACTTCTCTACATAAGAGAGAATTATCAGAATCAACAAGCTTTGCACCCCCCTTATTCCCCCGTTTCCAATCAAATGACTTCTCTACATAAGAGAGAAAACAAGGATTTGAGTCGAAATATCATACCAACACTTGTTTTGTTTCCAATCAAATGACTTCTCTACAT
>JBFRWQ010000493.1:0-21483 GCA_051439665.1 Microcystaceae cyanobacterium
CTTTCCGTCCCCGTCGATGGCTCATAATTGTTCCTTCTACGGTTGCGCCTTCAACATAAGGTTGGCCAATGGTAATTTCATCCTCATTGTTAACCAAAAGTACCTTATCAATCACATAATTGTCGTCGGGTTCAGCCCCTAGACGATTGATTTCATAAAAGCGACCGGGTTCAACACGCAGTTGTTTTCCACCTGCTTCAATAATTGCGTAACTCATGATGTTAATTTGTCCTTTAAGGGATGCCGTACAGGTAGCAGAATCTGGTAAGATCTGCATTTTAGCGGCCTTTACCTGATCCGAGCAGGATTAGACACACGATCTATTAGTATAGCAGAGAGCGCTCATCTAGTGTAGGGTGGGCTTCGCCCACCAAAATACCGTTCGGTTTGTTGGTTGTCTGTTGAGACAGAGAGGGGGGAGAAAGGAGTTTACAGGGGTAACTGCTCACCGCAATAAGGAGCGAATGTTGAGAAGGGGTTGACTAGAAATGAGTAGTTGGGTGTATATTAGCTGTTCTGACAACAACGACCTACCAAACGATGACGATAACTACCGAACAGTTGGGCAGTCATGTCATGGTGATAGAGTGGTTAATAAAGCTACAATAACAAGTATCAACGAGATTAACTTTGATTTACAACAGAATTAAGACAATTTTGGCGAGCGCTGATTTTGTGAGATATGCGGGGGGTCTAGCTTGATAAGAGAACTAGATCAACCCTTTCTCAAAATGAGAATTGCTGAGGCTGTGGGGTTACACTTTGCTGGTAAAATTTGAGAGAAGGCTAAAACTTAGGAAATACGATGGCAGAAACCTTATTATTCAATGCCCTGCGCCAAGCAATAGACGAAGAAATGGGGCGAGATGATACAGTATTTGTCTTAGGTGAAGATGTAGGACACTATGGTGGTTCTTACAAAGTCACCAAAGACTTATTTCAAAAATATGGTGAATTTCGAGTATTAGATACCCCGATTGCTGAAAATAGCTTTACTGGATTAGCGGTTGGGGCTGCGATGACAGGGTTACGTCCCATTATTGAAGGGATGAATATGGGGTTTTTACTACTGGCTTTTAACCAAATTGCTAATAATGCAGGGATGCTGCGTTATACTTCTGGTGGTAACTTCAAAATTCCGATGGTGATTCGTGGACCAGGTGGGGTTGGTCGTCAACTGGGTGCGGAACATTCTCAGCGCTTAGAAGCCTATTTCCATGCGGTTCCTGGCTTAAAGATTGTTGCCTGTTCTACGCCTTATAATAGTAAAGGATTGCTTAAAGCAGCGATTCGAGATGATAATCCTGTTTTATTCTTTGAACACGTCCTTTTATACAATTTAAAAGAAAATTTACCCGATCAAGAATACATTGTTCCTCTTGATAAAGCAGAAGTGGTTCGTAAAGGAAAAGATGTGACGATCTTGACCTACTCTCGAATGCGTCATCATTGTCTGCAAGCCTTAAAGCAAATGGAAAAAGAAGGGATTGATGCTGAAATTATCGACTTAATTAGCCTAAAACCCTTCGATTTAGAGACTATTGGTGAATCGATTCGCAAAACCCATCGAGTGATCATTGTAGAAGAATGTATGAAAACAGGCGGAATTGCCGCAGAATTAATCGCATTGATTAATGAGCAGTTCTTTGATGAATTAGATGCTCCTGTTATTCGTTTATCTTCCCAAGATATTCCTACCCCTTATAATGGAACGTTAGAACGATTAACCATTGTTCAACCCCCCCAAATTATTGAAGCTGCCCAAAAATTAATGCTTCTACAAGTTTAAGGTGATTTCTGAGAATGAAGTTTCCTTATTATCCCCCTAACCACCCTTAATAAAGGGGGGGGATACTTGAAAAAGTGGGTATATTCCAGGTTAACTGTTCACTTCCTAGTCACTATTATCCTCCCTAGAAAATGCAAAGACAACGCGGATTTCTTGCCCTTATTGTAGCCCTTATTATCGGTTCGATTGTGGTTTTATCTACTTTAGGACTAGAATTAGGCTTAGACCTCAAAGGTGGCGCACAATTAACCATTGAAGTGCAAAAAACAGAAGATCAAACGGTTAACTCCCAAGATTTAGAGGCCGTTCAACGAGTCATTGAAAATCGGATTAATGCGTTAGGGGTGGCTGAACCTTTAGTGCAAACAGCAGGACAAGATAAGATTGTTGTACAGTTGCCAGGGGTAACGAACCCAGAACAAGCAGAACGGGTGTTAGGAGGAACAGCACAATTAGACTTCCTGCAACAACGTCAAGGAACAGAAGGACAACTTCAAGCTGAATTTAGCATTTTGCAGCAACTTCGGGCAGAATTAGAAGTTCTCAAGGTCAATCCTTTTGAAAATGAACAAGAAATTGCTGAATTAAACGAATCGATCAAAAGAGCCAATGAGTCTATTATTACCCTATTTGATGATGTTAATTTGGGGGGTAAGAACCTAAATAACGCCCGTCCCAGTCCTACCCAGTCAGGGTTACAGTGGGAGGTATTAATTGATTTTGACTCAGAAGGTGGAGAAAAATTCGCAGAATTAACGAAAAATATTGCAGGAACAGGACGAACCATTGGTATATTTTTGGATCAACAGCTATTAAGTGCGCCTGTGGTGGGTGCTGAGTATGCCACAACGGGAATTGCAGGAGGAAGTGCGGTTATTTCGGGTAATTTTACCATTGAGTCGGCTAATGATCTGGCGATTCAGCTTAGAGGGGGATCTCTTCCCTTTCCTGTGGCAATTGTCGAAAATCGTACCGTAGGGGCTACTTTAGGACAAGATAGTATTCGTCGCAGTATTTACGCTGGGGTTGCGGGCTTAATTTTAGTTCTTTGTTTTATGGCGGTTTATTATCGTTTACCCGGTTGTATTGCTGATTTATCCTTAACCATTTATACATTACTGACTTTAGCTGCTTACTCTCTCATTGGCGTTACTTTAACCTTACCTGGTATTGCGGGCTTTATCCTTAGTATTGGTATGGCGGTAGATGCAAATGTATTAATTTTTGAAAGAACTCGTGAGGAATTACGGGGGGGTAATAGTTTATATCGTTCCGTTGAATCTGGATTTTACCGAGCATTTTCTAGTATTTTAGACAGTAATGTAACGACTTTAATCGCTTGTGGAGCGCTAATTTGGTTAGGATCTGGTTTAGTGCGAGGTTTTGCCGTAACGTTAGCGATCGGTGTGTTGATGAGTATGTTTACAGCGCTAACCTGTAGTCGGACGTTAATGTTATTGACCGTCTTAGAGTTTCCTAACGTTCGCAAAAATCCCACCTTATTCTGTCCTAACTTACCAAAAGAAGCTTAATATTGGACTTCTCTCCATTACCACACTCCCTCCTCTCCCCATACTTCCCCCTGTCCCTCTTCACTCCTTTAATTGAAAATCAAAAATAAAGTCTTGTAGTGAGGGTACGGTTCTGGTAAAATCCATTGAAAGTATCTAGTACCAAATACTCAGGTATTGCGCTTAGAATACGGGTTAACAATTCAGTTTTGAATACAGAGGGAAGCTATGACCACTAAACTAGATAAGGTGATTCTGATTGGGGTCGCTGGTGACTCAGGTTGCGGAAAATCCACGTTTTTACGTCGTTTAACGGATTTATTCGGCGAAGAGTTCATGACGGTTATCTGTTTAGATGACTACCACAGTCTAGATCGTAAAGGAAGAAAAGCAGCAGGTGTGACTGCGCTTGATCCCAAAGCAAATAACTTTGATCTAATGGCTGAACAAATCAAAGCCTTAAAAGGCGGTCAGGCCATTGATAAACCTATTTATAACCATGAAACGGGAGAAATTGATCCTCCCGAACGCATTGAACCTAACCAGGTTATCGTAATTGAGGGATTACATCCTTTATATGATGAAAGAGTACGGGAATTAGTTGATTTTAGCGTTTATCTAGATATTAGCGATGAAGTTAAAATTAACTGGAAAATTCAACGGGATATGGCTGAACGGGGTCATTCCTACGAAGACGTTCTCGCTTCAATTAATGCCAGAAAACCTGACTTTACTGCTTATATTGAACCCCAAAAACAACATGCAGATGTGGTCATTCAAGTGTTACCTACTCAACTCATTGAAGATCACGAAAGCAAACTGTTACGGGTTCGCTTAGTTCAAAAAGAAGGGGTAGAAAACTTTGAACCTCCCTATCTATTTGATGAAGGATCTACCATTGACTGGCGCCCTTGTGGACGTAAGTTAACCTGTGCTTATCCAGGTATCAAAATGTACTATGGTCCCGATAACTTTATGGGGAATGAGGTATCCATCTTAGAAGTAGATGGTCAATTCGATAACCTAGAAGAGATGATCTATATCGAAAGTCACCTCAGTAAAACAGGAACTAAATACTACGGTGAAATGACCGAGTTGCTCCTTAAACACAAAGACTATCCTGGCACTACCAACGGAACAGGCTTATTCCAAGTTCTAGTCGGTCTTAAAATGCGAGAAATGTATGAGAAATTAACTGCTAAGGAATCAAAAGTTGCTGCTTCTGCATCTGCTTCTGCTTAATATTTCTTGAAAAAACTATTATATCGTGGGGGATACTTATTGATCTCTCACGGTTTTTAGTAATTGTAGCTGTACAAAATTAGGTATTTGACAATCTACATTTGTGTCTTCGAGAAAAGGGAATAGGGAACAAAACAAGTCCAAAGCTTAATGCCTAGAACTATAGATGTTTACTGATTACTGTTTACTGTTTACTGTTTTAAGTCTATTTATATGAAAATCTTACAAATTGTTCCTTCAATTTCCCTTGTTTACGGAGGTCCCAGTCAAATGGTTTTAGGACTCTCTAAAGGGTTAGCAGACGCAGGGGAAGATGTCACCATTATTACCACTAATTCTAATGGAGATGCGGGTCAAGCGCCGTTAGATGTTCCTTTGGAAATGCCAATTAAGCAAGATGGTTATCAGGTAATTTATTTTCCTTGTTATCCATTTCGTCGTTATAAGTTTTCCTTACCCCTTTTAAACTGGTTAGGGACTCACGCTAAAGACTATCAAATTGCTCATATTCACGCTCTTTTTTCTCCTGTCAGTACCTTTGCTGCTACCGTGGCTAGAAATAACAAATTACCCTATATTTTACGACCATTAGGCACCTTAGACCCGTCTGATTTACAAAAGAAAAAACAACTTAAGAAAATTTATGGTAACTTGCTAGAAAAACCTAATTTAAAGGGATCAGCAGGGGTTCATTTTACGTCAACAGAGGAAGCAAAAGTCTCTCAACGGTATGGGGTGACAACCAATGATATTATTGTTCCGTTGGGGGTTTCTTTACCTGATAAGCCGCCAAAGTTAGGGGAGACTCGTCAACAATTAGGTATTCCAGAGGATACTCCTTTACTGATTTTTATGTCTCGGATTGAACCCAAAAAAGGGTTATCTTTATTAATTGAAGCGCTAGAGAACTTAGTTAACAAAGGAATTGAATTTCATTTGATATTAGCAGGGACAAATCCTCAAGATCCCCAATATGAGAATCAGATGATACAGCAAATTAAAGACTCCAAATTTGGTGATAGAACCACCATTACTGGATTTATTAAAGGGGAATATAAACTAGGTCTTTTACAAGATGCTGATTTATTTATTTTACCTTCTTATTACGAAAATTTTGGTATTGCTGTAGCTGAAGCAATGGCGATGGAAACACCCGTTGTTATTTCTGATCAAGTCCATATTTGGGAAGAAATTGAAAAAGCATCAGGGGGATGGATTTGTCAGTGTAATGTTCCTTCTTTAACGGAAAGTTTAATCACCGCATTAGAGAGTTTAGAAGAGATGAAAAAACGAGGAATTAATGCTAAAAAATTGGTTAATGAAAAGTATGATTGGTCGGCGATCGCTAAACAAATGATTACGATTTATAATAATCTTGGTAGAACAAGCTTCTAGCTTGTCTCAGTTAAAACGAGGTAATAGAAATTGCTGTTGTTGGGCTTTAGCCCTATACAAGCCTCATTTTAACGCATCATACCCCCTATCTTGTTACAGGCAAGATGCCTGTGCTACTATTAATGAATGACTTAATAGGAGATTAAATAATCATGTTGAAATCTTTAGAGATTAAGAATTTTCGATGTTTTAAAGAGTATAAACTGCAACAACTTGGCAGGGTTAACCTATTAGTAGGCATGAATAATTGTGGTAAAACCTCTATTTTAGAGGCAATTCATTTACTTTATTCTCAAGATGATCTCAGTAATTTAGGAGAAATTATAATTAATCGTGGAGAATTTATTTGGAATAATGAAGGAGAAAAAAGAGATAGAGAGTTAGAGATAAAATATCTATTTTATAACTACAAAATTGATAAAAATAGTCAAATTATCATTATGGGAAACGATCATAATCAACATCCTATCTTAAAATATTATATAACTCTACAAGAAAATAAACACCGTGATTCTCTGAATGCACCTACTCAACCATTTTATTATATTTCTATTAAGCATAAGAGAGAGTTAGACATTGATCATAGTTTACCTGCTTTACCTAATCTAAATCTATTATCTATGTTTCTGAAAAGTAGTGTTATACCAGAACATTCTGGTAAATTACCCATCAAAACTTTTTTCTTAGCTTCATCATCCTTGACGACACAAAAAATGATAGACTTATTTGAACAAATTGTCTTGACAAATGAAGAAGAGTTAGTCATCGAGTCCTTAAGAATTATTGAACCAATGATTAAGAGAATTGCAGTGGTTAATGAGCGCTTTTTTGTTTTATTATCAGATAATGATCAACGAATACCATTAGTAAGTATGGGAGATGGTATACAAAGAATATTAGGCTTAACCTTAGCCTTAGTTAATGCTAAAGATGGTATCCTATTAGTAGATGAAATTGATACAGGTTTACATTTTATGGCTATGTCAAAGATGTGGAAATTAGTCTGGGAAACAGCTAATAAACTTAATGTTCAAGTTTTTGCAACAACCCATAATAGTGATTGTTGGACAAGTTTAACCGATTTAATTGATCCTGAAAATCCAAGGGAAGATGGTATTCTGTTACATCGTATCGAAAAAGATAAACCCCATAGCATTCTATTTACAGAACCTAGAATTGTGATCGCTGCTGAAAATGATATTGAGGTAAGATAAACTATGGCAAGTTCTAAAAACTATCGAAAAGTCTTATTAGTTGAAGGTAAAACAGAAAAATTAGTGATTCCTGAATTGATAGAACAAAATGGAATAGAATGGATTAATATTGGAGAAACTATTCCCTACATTCATTTTTGTGGTGGTTATGAAAAATTAGTTGAACCTGAATTTATTCAAGCTCAACTAGAAAGAAGAAACCTCAATAGTTTAGGAATCATCATTGATGCAGATGAAAATCCTGCTAATCGTTGGATTAGTATCAGGAATAGCTGCATTAGAGAAGGAATTACTAATCTTCCCGACAACTTACCAGAAAGGGGATTAATTCAACGGGTATTTATTGAGGCAATTAGTCAAGAAGTTACATTTGGCATTTGGATGATGCCTGATAATCAATATAGAGGAATGTTAGAAACGTTTTTAGCTTATTTAATCCCAGATGATAACAAATTATTGTGGGATTATGCACAAGAAACTGTCCAAGAAGCTAGAAATAAAGGGGCAACTTTTACAGACGTTAAACAGGATAAAGCTAATATTTATACTTGGTTAGCATGGCAAAATGAACCTGGCCGCCAACTTCATCAAGCGATTAATGAAAAAATTCTTAATCCCAATCATCCTCAGTCTCAGGTATTTTTTCAGTGGTTTAAAGAGCTTTTTAATTTAACTTAAATTTTGGATTAGGATTTCTTTAAGAAATCTACGGATGGTGTGGGCGTAAGCCTTGCATCCCTACAGATACTATATTATTTTAGTAGGCAAAGCCGACCCTACCCTCCACATCAAGATTTTTGTGACCTGAAGAGTGGATCATACGATAAGATAGGGAATGGTGTCTTTAAAGAAAATGATTCAAGTCTAAGCATCTATGGCTAAAAAATCTATGATCGAGCGTGATAAAAAGCGCAAAAAACTAGCAGCAAAATACGAGGCAAAACGGGAAGAATTAAAAGAACAGTTCCGCAATGCTGAAGATTTCGATGAACAGATGGAAATTCATCGTAAATTGCAGCGCTTACCCCGTAATAGCTCCCGTACTCGTCAACGGAATCGTTGCTGGGTAACTGGCCGTCCTAGAGGATATTACCGTGATTTTGGTCTTTCTCGTAATGTTTTCCGAGAATGGGCTCATGAAGGGTTATTACCTGGTGTGGTTAAATCAAGTTGGTAAGTTAACCTCAATTGAGAGGAGATTGAGAATTATCGCTAAAAATAGAATGAAGAATGAAAACCTTTACGAAAAGGGATTAAATCGTTCAATTGTTCTAACCTCAATATCGAGTACCTAAGATGAATTTACCCACTTGGATCACTGTATCTCGTCTCCTTGCTTTACCTTTCTTATTTTTTCTACTGCAAACCCCAACTGACGTTAACCGTTGGTTAGGGGTTGTTATTTTTTTAGTGGCTGCTTTAACTGATTGGTTAGATGGGTATTTAGCTCGAAAATTAGATCAAGTCACTGAATTGGGGAAATTTTTAGATCCTTTAGTCGATAAGCTCTTAGTGCTTGCTCCTTTATTAATATTAATCCAATTAAACCAGATTCCTGCTTGGGGAGTCTTTTTGATTTTGGGACGGGAATTAGCGATCGCAGGTTGGCGAGTTAATCCTAATTTAACGGGGAATTCCCAGATTCAAGGGGCAAATCTATGGGGAAAGCTGAAAACAGTCAGTCAAATCGCTGCGGTTGCTTTATTAATCGCTCCTCTTCCCTTAAACTGGGATTTTCCTATCTTAATTCTCTTTTGGCTTTCGGTAGGATTGACGCTTATTTCGGGAATTATTTATATTGTGCCAAAATCAACCAGTTTATCCACTTCTAGTTAAAAATATAAGCAGCATGGGGGTTTAAGTGTTGGGTGCAAGACTTAATCGGGTGCAAGCCTTGCGCCCCTACAATAATATTAAAAAGCTATTACGTCGAGATTAGGCTACCATTGAGATTTGTGTCAAAACTAGGAAAGATTACTCTTTATTTTTATCTGACTAAATCGTAATTGTTATGTACATCTTAACGACGGTATCTGGTGTTAAAGCCCTAATTCGATCTCTTAATCCCCATCAAACCCTTGGTTTAGTCCCGACAATGGGATTTTTACACGCTGGCCACTTAAGTTTGATTAAGCGATCGCTGGACGAAAATCAGCTTACCATTGTCAGTATTTTTGTCAATCCACTACAATTTACCCCTAATGAAGACTTAGAAGAATATCCTCGACAATTTGAACAAGACTGTCAAGTGTGTCAAGATTTAGGCGTTGATGCTATTTTTGCGCCCACTCCTGAAACCTTGGGCATTGCAGGAAATAGCACAAAGGGACTTAAAGATATTACTACTGTTGTTCCCCCCCATACTCTCACCGAGCATCTTTGTGGCCAATTTCGTCCTGGCCACTTTACTGGAGTCGCTACTATTGTCACCAAGCTTCTAACCTTAATTCAGCCAACAGTCGCTTATTTTGGCGAAAAAGATCGGCAACAATTAGTGATTATTCGCCGTTTAGTAGCAGACTTAAATATTGCTGTTAAGATACAAGACTGTCCTATTATCAGAGAACCTTCAGGACTGGCTTATAGTTCCCGTAATCAATATTTAAGCGAAACAGAGAAAGAAAAAGCTCTTACCCTTTATAAAAGTCTGACAATGGCTCAAATCGCCTTTAAACAAGGAGAGCGCTCTGCTAAAGCCTTACTACATCTTGTTCGTCAAGAATTTGCTCAAGTTCCTGATCTTCAATTACAATATGCTGACTTAGTTGATCCAAAAACCCTCACCCCTTTAGATAGGGTTGAAGATCAGGGGTTAATTGCGATCGCTGCTTATGTGGGATCTACTCGTTTAATCGATAATCTGTTACTCTGTCATCGTTCTCCTATTATTGCCATAGACGGACCCGCAGGTGCAGGAAAATCCACCGTTACCCGTCAAGTTGCCCAAAAATTGCAACTTTTATACCTTGATACAGGCGCAATGTATCGGGGAATTACATGGTGGGTGATGTATAAGGGAATTGCCTTAGATGATGAAATTGCGATCGCTGATCAGCTTGAAGGGCTAACCCTTGAGTTAGTTTCTGAAAATGATGGTTTAAAAATTAACGGCCAAGATGTTAGTCAAGTCATTCGTAGCCCAGAAGTTACTTCAAAAGTTTCACAAATTGCAGCGCAAGCTGTGGTTCGTCAATTCCTTGTTAAAGCCCAACAGCAATATGGTTTTAAAGGGGGATTAGTAGCAGAAGGAAGAGATATAGGAACTAATGTTTTTCCTAATGCAGAATTAAAGATATTTTTAACAGCTTCTGTGCAAGAAAGAGCAAAAAGACGGTTAAAAGACTTTTCGGAACAGGGATATGAGTCTCAATTAGAAACACTAATGCAAGAGATTCAACAAAGAGATGAACTTGATAGTAATAGAGCCATTTCTCCCCTACGTCAAGCTGAAGATGCTATTAGACTGGAAACAGATCACTTAAGTGTTGAAGAAGTGGTGCAAGAAATTATAGATTTATATCAAAAGTTAAATTAGCCTAAGTCATAGTAGCACAGGCATATTGCCTGTTATTTCAGTGACCAGTGACCAATTACTACCACCTGAAAGATAGAGTACAAATCTATCCTAACATCGGTACTTTGCTATAAAATAGTAGAAAATTAGATAAGCAACCCCTCACCCTCAATGATCTCTCAACCTAATTTTTCTCTATCTCCCACAGAGCGCTTATCAACCATGTATGATCTTCCCAGTGAAGATCCCAAAGAACTTGGTTTGCCTGACGAATTCCATAGTTATGTCTCAAACCAACCTACCTCAAAACCCTATGTCTGATTTTTCTGGTGAAGCGTCAAAGGAGTCTGGTTTACCCGATAAATTTCACGAATATCAGCCTCAACTCCTGCAAAAAACTTGTCAAATATCCAATCATTCCCCAAAATATCTATTCATCGGGACAAATTTGCCACTTTTCTATGATATACGCTATTATAGATCTTATAAATACCCTGATTGGTTTTTGGTGGTGGGGATGTACCCAATGAAACAGCCATCAGATGAACGGGTAAATTATGTTACATGGGAAGAAGGGGTTTCTCCCTTTCTAGTTATTGAATTGCTATCACCAGGATCAGAGGCAGATGATTTAAGTCAAAACTTGAGACATATTCATGATCCTCTGACGAAATGGACAGTCTATGAGCGAATTCTCCGTGTTCCTTATTATATTGTCTTTGATCATTCTGAGAATAAATTACACCCATTTGGCATGGTTGGGGCTCACTATAAACCGTTAGAGATGTCTGACGGAAAACTTTGGTTTAAAGATATCGAACTCAGTTTAGGAGTTTGGCAAGGTAGTTATCAAGGAATAGAGGGGACGTGGTTGCGTTGGTATGATCTCTCAGGACAATTAATAGCGATCGCTGATGAAGGCATCAACAGGAACGAAGACGGGCAAATAAAGCAGAACAACGGGTACAGGAATTAGAAAGATTATTAACTCAATATCGAGAACAGTTTGGCGATTTATCCCATTAAATTCAGTGTATCTAAATTATGTATCAAACGAACCCAACCTCACCCCAAGACCCCAAAGATACCTTTCCCACAATGTATGATCTTCCTAGTGAAGACCCAGAGGAGCCTGGTTTGCCCGACGAATTTCACGAATTTCAGCCCCAACTACTGCGAGAGACCTGTCAAGTACCAAATTATTTTCCTAATTCTCTATTTGTTGGTACAGACTTGAATCTTTATTACGATCTACACCATCCCCTATGGCACAAACGTCCTGATTGGTTTTTGGTTTTAGGGGTAAAACCCGCTCAACGGCAATCAGATTTGCGAATGAGTTATGTTGTATGGAAAGAAACAGTGACTCCCTTTCTAGTCATTGAATTACTATCACCAGGGACAGAGGCAGAAGATTTAGGTCAAAGCCTGAGAGAGATTAATAAACACCCTACCAAATGGCAGGTCTATGAACAAATTCTTCGTATTCCTTGTTATGTCGTTTTTGATCGCTATAAAAATCAGTTACAAGGATTTCATTTGGTTGGGTCTCATTATCAAGCGTTAGAGCTATCTGACGGAAAACTGTGGTTGGAAGAGATTCAACTGGGTCTAGGGGTTTGGCAAGGTAGTTACCAAGGAATAGAGGGACTATGGTTGCGTTGGTATGATCGCTCAGGACAATGGATAGCGAGCACTGATGAACGCATCGAACAAGAAAAACAACGGGTTGAACAGGAAAGACAACGGGCTGAACAGGAAAGACAACGGGCTGAACAAGAAAGACAACGGGCTGAACAACTGGCTAATCATTTACGCTCGCTAGGAATTGACCCTGATCAGATTTAATCTATCTATTATATCAATAATAATTATGATTGCTGTTGTTACCCCTGAAAAACTTCAATTATCGTCTGGAACTGTGGTTCGCTTACTAGGTCAGTGGACGGACTATCAGGTTTTGCTGAAACGTCGAGGGAATAAGCCAAATCCACGTCTTAAATATCGATTAGGAGAAATTTTATTGATGTCCCCCCTTGCCAAACATGGACGAGAAGCAAATGCGATCGCTGATTTTATTAAAATTTTACTCGATTATTTGGGGCAAAAATACGAAGCTTTTACCCCTATTACCCTCGATCTACCCGAAATAAGTGGTATAGAACCTGATTATAGTTTTTATCTCAATCATTGGTCTGCAGTGACTGGGAAAGATCGAATTGATTGGACTAGCGATCCACCACCTGATTTGGTTCTAGAAATTGATGTCACCAGTTACACCAATGTTAATGATTATCTACCCTATCGAGTCCCTGAAATTTGGATCTATAAACAAAATCAACTTTTAATTGATACTTTGACTCAAAATGCTGATCAACTAAGCCAAAACAGTCAATATTCTCCTAATATAGAGGTTGCTACCATTCTAGCTGAATATCTCGAACAGGCAAAACAACAAAGTTCTAGTGTGGCGATGGGTCTGCTTAGAAAAAACTTCCCTAGTTCTTCATAAATATTACGTTGCCTTGATCGGGTTGTCACCAAAAAGACTGTGTAACTCAACCACTTTACCAATAATAGCGATCGCAGGGGCTTCAAATTGGCTTTCTTCTACTTTTTGGACAATATTAGCTAAACTTCCCCTTAATTCTGTTTGCTGTGGACAAGTTCCCCATCTGACTAAAGCAATAGGCGTTTCTGGTAATAATCCTCCTCCTTGTAACTGATGGACAATGGAAGGTAAATTATGAATTCCCATGTAAATAACAATGGTTTCTGAGCCTTGAGCGATCGCTGTCCAATTGACTTGGGGACGATATTTCCCCACCGCTTCATGGCCAGTCACAAAAGTGACAGAAGAACTATAACCCCGATGAGTCACAGGAATTCCCGCATAAGCCGCCGCCGCAATGCCTGATGTAATGCCTGGTACAACTTCAACAGGAATCCCTGCTTTAATTAAATCCCCCATTTCTTCGCCTCCTCGACCAAAAACAAAGGGATCTCCCCCTTTTAACCGTACAACAATGGCATATTCTTGAGCCAATTCCTGTAACAAAATAGTAGTTTCTGATTGTAACTTAGAATGACGACCCCTACGTTTCCCTGCATTAATCTGTTTAGCTTGTGAACCAATCATGGCCAAAATTGGCGGACTGACCAAAGCATCATATACCACTACATCTGCCTGTTGCAACAACTCCTTACCCTTAAGCGTCATTAGCCCTGGATCACCAGGGCCAGCGCCCACGAGATAAACTTTTCCAAGAGTTTGAGTGGCAATATTAGGCATTTTCGATTTCCTTAACGATTAATTGGGCTAATTCAGGGGTTGCTCCCAAGGGATGACCTAAAGAAAGAGACAGATGAGGATTATCTAAGGTTAACTCATGAATTTGTTGTTGAATACTATCGAGAATCCCCCCATTAAAAAGAAAATAGGGCATAATAGCAATGTCAGAGTGTCCCTGTTGGGTAAAGGTCTTAATTTGTTCTTTTAGATCGGGCTTAACTGACCAATAGGCAGGAACTGCTCCCAATTGCTTGGCCATTTGTTCAATTCTTTGATTTCCCCCCGCACGACGACTACCATGTGCTAAAAGGATACGAGCGGGTGAAGGCAATAGTTGAAAGCGCTGGGCAAGTAAGGGGAAAATTGAGGTAGAAGCGCCCAAATAAGACAGCATCTTTAATTCTAGCGAAGATTGAAGATTTTGTTGAGCGATGTCAATTTCTTGGGGGATATCTTCTTTGACATGAACCCCGGCCGAGAGAAAGAGAGGAAATATTTGTAAGGATGAGTGGTGAGTAGCGATCGCTTGTTCAGCAAAACTCCTCAGTTGCTGGTGTAGGGGAAGATCAGTGCATTCTAAAAAGCTGAGTGAAAGGAGAGGGGGAGAAGTTTGGGTTAAAAGAGCAGTTTTCTGGTACTGATTAGACTTAATAGTCAAATTTTCTACGTTATAATGTTCTTTAACCAAATACAATAACCGTTCTGCTGCAATTTGCGAACGGGAATCTCGACTACCGTGACAGACTAAGAGGGTTGCAGGAGATGTATTCAAAGCTTGCTTAACCATTCTTAAAGTTTACATTAATTTATATTAACTTGACTTTTTCACAAATCAAAGCATCTTGTGTCCAAACACCCTATCTGATCCGCTCTTACTTCTTGGTTTACTCTGAACAATTATGCTAGATTTAGCAAAATTAGCCCCTAAAATGCCTGGTATTAGTCAGCATTTCCAGAAAGAATCTCGTGCCAGCCGTCACCGTCTGGAAAAAGCACAACAATTACTGGATCAAGCCTGTGATCAACAGACAAAATGGCTAGATACCCAAGAAAAGTGGCGTGATCGCTTTCTTTTTACGGCCGCAACTCCTATTGAACCCCTAGATATAGCGATTTCGATTGACGCACCTAGCGATCGCCACAGTGTCTTTGCCACCGATGGTTCACAATTAGCGCCCTCCCATCATGAAATTGCCTATTGTTATTTAATCAATGTGGGACGGGTAATGTTACACTACGGGCAAAATCGTCATCCTCTCTTAGATAGTCTGCCAGAAGTCTATTATCGCCCAGAAGACCTTTATGAATCCCGACAATGGGGTATTCGCACAGAAGAATGGATGGGATATCGTCGTTCAGTATTAGAAGCCCAAATGCTTGCAGAAATGGCGTGTAATTGGGTTAAACCACCAGGGGCGCACTTTGAGCCTAATTTAGCAATGGTGGATGGTTCATTAATTTATTGGTTTTTGGAAAATTTACCAACAGAAGCACGGGAACAGATTTTACCCCCTATCTTAGAAGCATGGGAATTATTAAGAGAAGCAAATATTCCTTTGATGGGTTATGTCAGCGCTTCTCGGAGTATTGAAGGGGTCAATTTTTTAAGACTTCCTGCTTGTCCTTATTCTTATCCTAATTGTTATGAACATTGTGGCGATCAAGATTTAGATCGCACTCCCTGTCAAATATTTGCACCCCTGAGAGATGCAACCTTATGGGCAGAATTATTACAACCAGGACAAAGAAGTACCTTATTTCGTAGTTCTTTACGGGTTTTGAATCTATATCCTGAAGATCAATGGGTGTATTTTTGTTATGTTCATGTGGGATCAGAGATTGCAAGGATTGAAGTTCCCGCTTGGGTAGCAGGTGATTCTGACTTATTAAATCAAGCCTTGGGGATTATGTTAGCGCAAGTGAGTAAGGGGTATGGCTATCCTGTTTCTTTGGCAGAATCTCATAATTTAGCAGTGATTCGGGGAGGCGATCGGGTGCGTTTCTTTGCTTTGTTGGAACAACAGATGATTCGTGCTGGTTTGCATAATGTGGGAACGTCTTATAAGGAAGCGAGAAAGCGAGGAAGTATTGCTTAAAGGTCTAAACTATGATTTGCTCTCCCAAACCTGTGGTGATAAGCCCTGCTTATGTTTGAAGACAAGCTAATAGCTTTTCTCTCATTAAATAAAAGTTTTTGAACCCATAACTTTGGCGTAAAATTAATTTTATCTTATTATTTAGTCATTCCATTACACTACTGGTTGTTCTACTGATAAAATAATGACAAATTTCAGTGAGATGATGGCTCTCCTGAGAGTGTCGTGGAGAATGTATAAAAATATATAACAAACCTGTGATGGGTTAGGTTGCAAATCAAAAATTATAAGGTTTCCCGAAAAATAATCCCTGCACCTAACCAATCCTACAAATCATAAGTTTTGCTTATCACCATAAGTTGTGGAGAGCCGAATCTACCTCGGCAGTTACGAATCTTCCAAGAAAACTGAATACTTAGTATTCTCTAAGGTTTTTTTTACTTCAGTATAGTTCATAATTTTTTCTTGATTGCTTTTTGAACTAATTTTCTGGAGACTACTTTGAAGTTCTGATCCTAAACATTTCACTTCTAAAAAAGAACATAGTTCTTCCAAGACGCTTTCTCTATTATTTAGCAGTGATTCATAATTAATATTTATAACTTTATTAGGAATGTATTTTAATAGAAATTGATACTTCCTACTTTCATGTTCTAGTTTAGCCATTTCTTCTATTAATTTAGAACAATCTAATTCAATAGGCTTTAAATCGACTGGTTTAGTAGTAAAGACAACTTTGTTTCCAACCTTTGTTCCTTCTTTGCCCCAAGCATTTGCACGAGAAATAATAATATCGAGATAGTTATTTCTCATAAGATGAACAATTTTATATCGTCTGATTACTATGTTAATTAAAATTTCAGGCTTCAAACCTATTTGATCATACATAACCTTAAAACCCATTGCCTGACAATGATTAACAGAGATTTTTTTTTCTAAATAGTCGAAATATTGGAATGTAATAAACGGTCTTTGGTTGTAATTATGTTTCTCTCTAAACATACAATAATGTAGCATATCTGGTTCACTGTTCCGTAAAAGGTTAAGTTTTGTTTCCGAATCATTAAAAAGTTCAGGATGTGAAACTATATCTGGATGACTACCTAGTAGTTTAACCAGCCATGAGGAACCACTTCTTTGAGTTGTAACAATACAGAATTTATTAATCTTTTGACTGGAAGCTAATGAATCAGGCATGTGACCAATACTCTTAAAATAACTACAGAAAACATAATATGTGAAAATATCACTTTATCATACCTTTTCTAAAGTAGGCTGTCAAATAAGAAGGTAAGGGGTTAAGCATCTCAATTGGGTATCGAAAAAATAGTAAATATATTCTTCTCCCTTCATCTACCCTCTGGCTATCCTTAAGCATTCGTTAAAATCTGGTCTGGATTTTGATCCCTTTGACTACCCTTAGAAATAAGTTATCCCTACACCCTGGGATAAACATAGTGTCATTTTATTGATTTCCATGACAGAGTTCGTTATTCAATCGTCAAAATCTCTGAGGGAAGCCCCCTCAACTATCCAAACATGGATTCGTCGCTTGGTGTGGAAGATTACTATAGCAACCCTTCTCTTAATGGTGGTTGGTAGTGCTACACGGGTCATGAATGCAGGATTAGCCTGTCCTGATTGGCCGTTGTGTTATGGTCAGTTAATTCCCTCTCAACAAATGAATTTACAGGTGTTCCTCGAATGGTTTCACCGTTTAGATGCGTCCCTCATTGGGTTAAGTACCCTGCTTTTAGTAGGGTTATCGGTGTGGTTTCGGGCTAAATTACCCTCATGGTTACCGTGGGCTTCTTTATTCGCCTTGGGATTAATTGTTTTTCAAGGAGTATTAGGTGGTTTAACCGTTACAGAAATGCTCAGATTTGATATTGTCACCGCCCATTTAGGAACAGCCTTATTATTTCTTGGCACCTTAATTGTGATTGCATTATGCCTTTATCCCTCACAAGGCGAAATTAAACCACAAAAATTAACATGGATTGCCTTAACATCAGCCATTTTAATCTATTGTCAATGTCTTTTAGGGGGCTTAGTCGGTTCTCGTTGGGCAGTTCATCAATGCTTGAACCTCAGCCTAAATCATCTCTGTGCCGTACTTAATAGCCATCTTTTGGGGGTTATTCCACCAACTTTGGCAATTTTGACCTTGGGACTGATGACATGGCGTACATCTGCTTTAAGCATGGGCTTACGTCGATTAGCCTACACTGCTGTCGGATGCGTGGTTTTACAAATTCTCTTAGGGGTTGGTACATTTCGTCTTCACTTGCAAGTAGAACCCCTTACCATTGCCCATCATACCATTGGGGCAACCCTTTGGGGTATCTTAGTGGCTTTTACCGTGTTAAGCATCAGAACGGAAATACAAACAGTCGGTGCTTCAGAACACTAACAACTTATTCACATTATCGATAGGAAATAAATGGTTGGAATTAATGCGGTTCGTCGTCACGAATCACCGTTACAGGTTCTCAAAAGTTATTATCAACTCACTAAACCACGGATTATTCCGTTATTGTTGATTACGACTACCGCTTCTATGTGGATTGCTTCAGAAGGACGGGTGGATTTATTTAAACTACTCATTACCTTAATGGGTGGCACATTCGCAGCAGCTTCTGCTCAAGTGTTGAATTGTATCTATGATCAAGACATTGACTATGCAATGCAGCGTACTCGTCAGCGCCCCATTCCATCGGGTAGAGTGCAACCCCGTCATGCCTTGATTTTTGCTCTTGTTTTAGCCGTTTTATCCTTCAGTCTCTTTGCGGTTTTTATTAACCTTTTGAGCGCTTGTTTAGCATTCTCTGGCATCATTGTTTATATGCTGGTTTATACCCACTGGTTAAAGCGCCATACCACCCAAAATATCGTGATTGGAGGAGCGGCGGGATCAATTCCCCCCCTTGTCGGTTGGGCGGCGGTAACAGGGGATCTTAGTTGGGCTGCTTGGGATTTATTTGCTATTATCTTTTTGTGGACTCCGCCTCATTTTTGGGCATTAGCACTGATGATCAAAGAGGATTATGAGGAAGTCAATATCCCCATGTTACCCGTTATTGAAGGAGAAGAAAATACGGTTAATCAGATTTGGGTCTATACATTAATCTTTTTACCGTTTACCCTCTTTTTGGTCGATCCTTGTCAAGTTTTAGGTGGGTTTTATGTCCTATCTGCTATTATTTTAGGGGCAATGTTCCTCAAAAAAGCATGGCAATTAAAACAAGCCCCTCAAGATGTAAATCTAGCACGATCGCTGTTTAAATTCTCTATCTTTTATCTCATGCTATTGTGTTTAGCGATGGTTATTGATAGTTTGCCTGTTACCCATCAAGCGATCGCATTTCTTACACAGGCACTCAGTTAATCATTCATTAATTGATCTTTGAATTCCGTGGGTGGGCGCTTTGCCCACTTTTTTATTGTGCCGTGGTTGGGCTTTAGCCCTCTCTTCATCTTATAAGAAATCTGGTTTATCTACCCCAGTTATGAATGAGACAAGGCAGGGGGCAGGGGGCAGGAGGCAGGAGGGTTTTAGGCTAAAAAAGAATATTAAATATGTTGGAATAACCATAGTTAACTTACTTATTCTGCCAGCGCTTTTTCCACTGACTAGACGTTTCTAAAGAACTAATTGCTTGTTCTTGTTTTCTTTGCTCAAGAATAGCATCTTTTGTTCCTTGTAAAGTCGGATCTCGATAAGTAATCGCTGCACGGGTGTTTAAATGCTCTGTTTCTTCTAAAGATAAGGGTGGTAGTCTTGTTCCTTGAAAACTGGCCACTGTGCCAGGCGATCGCCTTCCTACCCCTTGAGTTGAGCCAATCTTTAGCCCTGCTAATTGTAAGGCAATTCTCACGGCTGCTGCACTGGAATAGGTGGCTAGATATCCCTCTGGTTTTAAACAATGAGCGACACATTTTAAGAATTCAACTGTCCACAGTTGAGGACATTTCGGGGGAGAAAATGGATCAAGAAAGATAGCATCAGCTTTTAGTTGATTTTGTAATAATTGAATATTTTTTCTAGCATCATTAATATATAATGTTGCCTTTAAGGTGTCAGTTGTTATTTCTTTGTCCCTTGCTAAACGGGATAACAATTGAGGAATAGGCGCAGTCCATTGTGCTAATAATTGATTCTGACTGGCTTGCTCAGGAACATTGGCATCAAATTCGAGAGCAATTAGAGTAATATGACAAGCAGGATTAACTGACCAAATAGCTGATAATGCAGCAGCGCTGTTATAGCCTAAGCCATAACAAATATCTAAGAGGGTAATTTGATTTAATGTTTGAGCTTTTTGGTATAATTGACAAGGTTCAATAAATTTTTTTTCTGCTTCCTGTTTTGCACCAGAATGGGAATGAAACAGTTCCTCAAAAGTCGGGGAAAAGAAAGTATAAGAACCATCATCAGTTGCTTTAAGCTTAAATAAATCAGTCATTTTATCTTAGGATTTTTAACTGTAGAACAAGCTTCTAGCTTGTCACAGGCAAGATGCCTATGCTACTAGAGACATTGTAGAGCAAGCTTCTGGTTGACATCCTCACCGCCCTAAAAGGGACGGTGATTCCTAAAGGTGCGCTTTCCAATGGCGAGGAAACCTCGCCTTGGATCGCACCTAGACCTCACAATCTAGGTTTCTGCTTCTTAGCAGTCGCCTTCACAGATTTATTCTGTTCGGGTCTTACACTCGCTCCACAGACTGTAACCGCAAGCCCTGCGGCCAAAATATATCTCGCTGCGTTAAGATCCCTGTCATGGTGAGTTCCACATTCAGGACAGTCCCATTCTCGGACACTTAACGGCATTTCCGACTCAATATGCCCACAATTACCACACCGTTTAGAACTAGGAAACCATCTATCTATTTCAATATAGGTTCTCCCATACCAACGGCATTTATAGGCTAATTGTCGGGTGATTTCTCCCCAACTGGCATCTGAGATAGCCTGTGCTAGTTTAGGATTCTTGACCATGTTTTTGACGGCCAAATCCTCAACCACAATCGTTTGGTTTTCACGAACGAGTTGAGTCGTTAGCTTATGTATATGGTCTTTTCGAGTATCGGTAATCTGAGCGTGAATTCTGGCTACTTTTCTTCTCGCTTTTTCCCGATTCTTTGACCCTTTCTGTTTTCGAGAGAGACTTTTTTGTGCTTGACGCAGTTTTCGATAGTATTTTTTTAGAGGTTTAGGATTAGAGACTTTTTTCCCCTCACTGGTAATTAATAAGCTACTAATTCCTAAGTCAATTCCTATCGCTTTGTCTGTAGGGGGTAAAGGTTTAATGGTTGGGTCATCAAATCTGATAGAAATGTGCCAACGCCCAGACGGATGGAGTCTAACTGTTACCGTACTTGGTTCACACCCGTCTGGTATCTGTCTCGACCATCTAATATTTAACGG
>JBFRWQ010000494.1:0-9599 GCA_051439665.1 Microcystaceae cyanobacterium
TCGATCGCTTGCATCATTTCTTCTGCTAAGGTATCGACAAAAGGACGGGCTTGGTTTTCGGTAGGGACAATATGATCGACGGTGGCCACTGTGCGATCGGGATACAATACTTTTAAGCCCCTTTCTCGTAGCATAGCAAAGGCTTGAGGGCTGGTGACTTCATGGATCAGATGTAGGCCGATGAATAGTTGAGTTTGGCCAGAGGATAACGTAGTGACGGTGTGAGCGTCCCAAACTTTGTCAAATAAAGTACCTTTGCTCATAAAATGTTAAACGTTGCGCTTCGATGTCCATTCCCTATCTTAACTTAAACAATTTGTTGCGTCTCTATGAAATGTTAAGGTTAAGACTTTCTTGAGAAATTTCCTGGGATCACCAAATTTATAATACAATCGATCTGCACTAATTATCTCTACCAGCCATGAAAATTATTTGTCTTCAAAGTGATCTTAGCAGCCATCTATCCCTTGTTAATCGGGCTGTTCCTGCCCGTCCTACCCATCCTGTTTTAGGTAATGTTCTCTGTGTAGCCGATGATACAAAAGGTCAAGTCAGTTTGACGGCTTTTGATCTCAGTTTAGGAATTCAAACCCGTTTTAGCGCTCAAGTCTTAGAAGGCGGTACAATCACCCTTCCTGCTAAACTCCTCAATGAGATTGTGTCTAAGCTTCCTGAAGGAGAAATTACCCTCTCTGTGGATACCAGCGATAGCGATGAGGAAAGCAGACTGGCCACTGTAACAGCGGCCGCAGGACGTTTTCAAATTCGGGGGTTAAGTGCAGAGGAATTTCCTGAATTACCGACCATTGAGGAGGGAGAATCTTTAAATTTACCCGTTTCTACCCTTTCGGAAGGCTTTAAAGGAACATTATTTGCTGCTAGTTCTGATGAAACCAAACAGGTATTAACTGGAATTCATTTTGCAGGAAAAACAGATAGTTTAGAATGTGCTGCGACTGATGGACACCGCTTATCTGTGGTTGAAGCAGGGTTAACGGTAGCTAGTAAGGAAGAAGAAGAGGAAGAGGAAGCAGTCGAAACCCCAGAAATCAGTAATTTGGATGGATTTTCTGCTACGATCCCTGCTAGAGCGCTACGGGAACTAGAAAGAATGTTAGGCAGTTTAAAAGATAGTGACATCTTAGCGATGCAGGTGGATGAAACCAGTGTCCTGTTTGAATTAGGCAACCAACGCCTAACCTGTCGCAAGTTAGATGGCGCTTATCCTAATTATCAGCAGTTAATTCCTGCTAGTTTTTCTCGTAATGTTATTTTAGAAAGAAAGCGCTTGATTAACTGTTTAGAATTGGTGTCAGTATTAGCTGATCAAAAAAACAATTTAGTTAAATTTACCCTTGATGGGGATACAGGGGAAGTGGTTTTATCTGTAGAAGCGCAGGATTTAGGGAATGCAACCCAGTCGTTACCAGCAGAAATTACAGGAGAGAGTGGAGAAATTGCTTTTAATATTAAATACTTGATGGATGGGTTAAAAGCGCTACCCACCACTGATATTCAAATGCACCTGAATGAAGGAAATCAACCTGTTATTTTTAATCCTTTAGGTGGGGTAAAAATGACCTATTTAGTGATGCCTGTACAAATTGTTCGTTAGTGGGGTTGTGCGATATCCAAGGTGGGGTGGGGTTTTGCCATACCCTGGTGGGGACGGGGTTTTGCGGTGCGAAACCCCTACAAAATCTTGAGATGGGTAAAAAAGCGCTTTCTATAGCCGTACAAAATAAGGTGTTTGACATTAAAGATCCTTGAAACCCAGTCACAGGCTACTCCTGCCTCCTGCTGAGTGTCTTGTGCGTAGTGCTATATCTAACATAAAACCATTGTAGGGGCATCGCATTGCAATGCCCCCCACTGCAATAAATACCTTAATAGCTTTGATAAAATTTAGCGAACTTTACGATGATCTCGATATCATGGAGAGAGATAGTTATAGCCATACCCATCGAAGATAGAACAATTGAACAACTCAATCCTTTTTACACTAAGGATTTTCATTCTTCCTGCTGCGTTTAGCTAGATCTATTTCCTACCTGTAAGCTTCTTTATATACTATGCCAATTGATATTCCTATAATGTTTTTTGACGGAGAATCCTCAGATAATCCAGGCCAAGGGGCGGCGGCGGCTATTTTATTGATGCCTAATGGTAAACGGTTTACGGTTAGTCAATTGCTTTCCTCCGTAGCTACCCAAGAAGCTGAATATCGAGGTCTTATTATTGGCTTAGAAAAGGCTAAAAAACTAGGACTGAATCAAATAGAAGTCAAAGGAGATAGCGAAACTGTTTTTAACCAGATTAATCGATTAACTCCAGTTTCTCCCGAACAACTTAAACCACTTCATCTTGAAGCCCGTAAGTTGATGCGGTATTTTGAGAAAGTCTCTGTTGAATATATCTCGACAGAGCAAAATCGGTCAGCTAGGGCAGCTGTTCGACGCTGTATTAATGATGCCCTGGGTCAAGATAAATCTAAAACCCTCGCAATATCTCAACCAAGAATGCTGCCGATGGTAGCAGAACTGATTGCTTTAGGGGATAACGCCACTGAAGAAGATTATCGCCATCTGGCTTTAGATACATTAGATGAATATAGCGTGAAGTCACTGACTGAATTACGACCCCTCATTCCAACGGAAGTGCAAGATACAATCGCCCTTCGCTGGAATGGGAAAGAAGAAGAGTTAGCAGAAATGTATCGCTGGTATTTACGAGGTTTGCCACCAGGAATGGCTATTAGAAAGGTTAAGTTAGATAATAAAGATAAGGATGACCCAATTCCCGAAAAACTGCCCTGGGAAGAGGCTTTGTTAATTCCTTCTCCTTCCCTGTTTGATGAAGAAACAGAAGAACTGCCCCCGTTAGAGGAAGAAGAGTCTGAAGAACTAAAGGATGTAACTCGGCCTTCCCTCGAACCCGTAGATAGCAAAACTCAAGAAACGTTTCTGTCTTTAGCATCTTTGGCGACTGAGGAGACATTAGAAGATAACTCTTGCCCATCAGCGTCTGTCATAATACAAAACAACTCCTCTGCTTCTACCTCTAATTCTAAAAATGATCAAGGTAAAGACACCATACCTGATGGAACTAGGGTAGATAATATACTAGAATTAATTTATAATTTATCGTCATCAGAAAAAAAGCAGCTTACTCAAGAATTATTGAGATCTCCAGAAATGATTAATGTAATCATGAGAGCGATCGCTAAACGGTTAACAGTGAACAGTTAACAGTTAACAGTAATCAGTAAATCAGTTATTTTCCCCATAACAGCTTATGAATAATCTTGACCAACAATTACAAATGCTCAGAGATCAAGCGCCTAATTATGGTGTTCCTGTCCAAATCATGGATCAGGTAATTCTTCCTAGTTTAAAAAGCGTTGCTCTGCAATTACAGTATGCTGAGTACTATTTTTTAACGTCTCTGCAACAGGGATGGGTGGTGACAACGCTTAGTCATCGTCAATTACCAGACACAGAAAAACGAGTAATTTATGCGTTTGCTAACTCTAAAGATGCCAGTCGTTCCCAGGAGTTAGCTGATTCTTCATTGAAGGTAGGCTCCCTTCCTGTCACTCATTTACTATTCCAATTGTTTGCGTTAAAAGATGTTGATAGTCTGATCTTTATTGAAGATTCTAGTAATTTACAGCAAGGAACAGAAATCCAAGGGGAAGATCTCAGAAAAATCATTCAACAACAACTTAAGCGCTCTCAGGAATCTGATTCTAGTTTTTATGCTTAATACTGTCCTGATAGTATGGTTGGTGAGGTGGGCAAAGCACATAAATTTCTTGTTAGTTTAAAAGGCTTGTCAGGCTTTACCCACCCTACAGTTTCAACTGATTCTAGTTTTTATGCTTAATGCTGTCCTGATATTGTTGAACTCGTTGCCAAACATCTGACCAAAGTTGGGACGAATTAACATCAAACCATTCAATCTCAGGATAAGCACGAAACCATGTTCGTTGACGTTTAGCAAATTGGCTAGTGTGTATAATTGTTAAATCAATGGCTTGGTCTAGGGTAATTTCTCCTGTTAAATATTGCCTCATTTCAGCATACCCTAATGTCTTTAAGAGGGGTAAATCCCAACCATATTTATTACCTAAATTTTCTACTTCTTCTACTAATCCTTGCTCAATCATTTGTTGAGTCCGTTGCTTAATTCTCTGACGTAATAATTCAGGTTCACAGTGCAGTCCAATCTGTAAAATAGGATAGGTTGGTGGATTTTCTCCCTGTTGCTCTGAGATGGGTTTTCCTGTTGCATAATAGACTTCTAGCGCTCTTAAAGTTCTGACTTGATTATTGGGATGAATTTTAGTCGTAGATAAGGGATCAATTTGGGAAAGTAGTTGATAACAATGGGGTTGGCCAAGTGCTTGTAATTGTTGGCGTAAAGCGCTTTGAGGGGCAACACGAGGAATTTTCATTCCTTTAACAATGGATTTAATATATAACCCAGTTCCTCCGATTAAGAGGGGAATTTTATCGGTTGAGAATTGAGTAATTAGGGCTTGTGTTTGCGCTTGATAATCAGCAACGGTTAAGGTTTCGGTAGGGGAACAAATATCAATCAGATAATGGGGAATAGATTGTTGATCTTGTAAAGAGGGTTTAGCCGTTCCGATATCAAACTCTCGATATACTTGACGGGAATCAGCGCTTAAAATGACTGTGTTTAATTGTTGTGCCAGTTTTAAGCCTAACCCTGATTTTCCTGTAGCAGTTGCTCCACTAATGACAATTAATCCTTGATTGTTCATATTGTTGATATTTTTATATTGAATAGGTTGCTGAGTTGAGCAGATTAAAATATTTTTTATTTACTATACATTACTCCACTTCTCAGAGTAGAATGGAAAGATGTTACCCCAAAATTTAGCAATGGATCAAAGAACGATAGAACGCCAACAACTCATTGAAACAGTCAACGCTCTTCCTGATGGAGCTTTGGAGGAACTTACCAGTTTCCTTGACTATCTTTGTTACAAATCATCCTATCAAGGAGAACAGACCACTCATTCTTCTCATTTTTTGCTTGCAGTTGCAGGTTTAGGTCACTCTAATCAACAGGATATTTCAGAACGGGATGAGGAAATTTTACGCAACGAAGTTGATCCTGTATATGGCTGGAATCTTAAACCAAATAATAAATAATTTTCTATGACGGCGATACTTGACACCAGTTTTTTGTTTGCCTTGACTGATCAGAGCGATCGCAACCACCAAAGAGTATTGACGATTGCTCAAAGTGTGAATGAACCATTGATACTACCTACAGTCGTGCTGCCTGAAGTCTGCTATCTGATTGCATCGAGATTGGGGCATCAAGTCATGAGGCGTTTTGTATCCAGCATTACACCTGATACAGTGCAAGTCAAACCTGTGATTCCAGAAGATTTTGCACGAATTAATTATATTTTGGAACAATATGCTGATAATAAACTAGATTTTACAGATGCTGCGATCATTGTAATGGCTGAGAGGCTCAATATCACTCGTGTTTATACACTTGATCATCGAGATTTTTCAATTATTCGTCCAAGCCACTGTGATTACTTTGAGTTATTGCCTTAAGATAATGAGAGATAGATTATCTATAAAATTGAATTAGATAGTTACTCATTTAATTTCTTTTTTGTCTCTAATTCCTGCTTTAATTGATACCAATAAATTTCTGGTTCATTTTCTCGACTTCGAGACACCATAATATCAGAAAAATCTTCCCAAAGTTCTCCCCATTCTTCCAAATCAATGAGGACAGCTTTCTTTTTTATTTCTTCGTTCATGACAAAGTTAATTCCTTTCATAATAGCTTTTTTAGAACGGTATTTTATCATTATACACAAATTTTTACCATTGCTAGTCTTTTAGGAATTGTCAAAATTGTAGAACAAGCTTCTAGCTTGTCACAAGACTTAATGAGCCTGTCCAACAACCAGATACTATATATGGTATAATAGTTCTTATTAAGATACTGATTCCTTTATTATGTCTCTTTTCAATTGCTATCAATCACAAAAACATCTGAGGTATGTTGACTTATTTTGCGGAATTGGAGGGTTTAGAATTGCTGCTGATCAAGTTTTTCAGCAATATGATGTTATATCTGATTGTGTTTTTTCTTCCGAAATTGATACTCATGCGAGAAAAATGTATGAGGCTAATTTTGGTGAAAAACCAGGTGGAGACATTACCAAAGTGGCAACGAATCAAATTCCTGACCATGATTTGTTACTAGCAGGCTTTCCTTGTCAACCCTTTAGTATCTGTGGTGATTTAAAGGGCTTTGAAGATACAAGAGGAACATTATTTTTTGATATTGCTCGTATTCTAGAAGCAAAAAAACCTTATGCTTTTGTGTTAGAAAATGTTAAACAATTGGTAGGACATAAACAAGGCAAAACATTACAAACTATTCTAAAAATCTTAGCGGATTTAGGCTACTACTTTACCTATAAGGTTTTAAATGCCTTAGAGTTTGGTTTACCCCAAAAACGAGAAAGGGTGTTTATTGTGGGATGTTTAGAGCCAATTAATTTTAAATGGGAATCAAAACAAATTCCGTTTCAATCATTAAGTTCAATTTTAGAAAGCAATGTCCCATTCTCTTATTATGCTTCAGAAAAAATTCAAAACAGTCGATTAGAAAAATATACGGGAAAACAATATGAGCAACCGACTATTTGGCACGAAAATAAATCAGGACATATTAGCGCTTATCCCTATTCTTGTGCTATGAGAGCAGGTGCATCTTATAATTATTTATTAGTCGATGGGAAAAGGCGTTTAACCGAAAGAGAAATGCTAAGATTACAAGGATTTCCTGAAGATTTTAAAATCGTTTGTTCTTATACAGCAATCAGAAAATTAGTGGGTAATAGTGTTGCTATTCCTTGTGTTTTTTATGTCTTAAATTCTTTAGTTAAAGCAGTGGAAGAGTATGAAAATAAAAGACAGGAGACTCCGAGTAAGCTGTGAGAGGGTTTTAGCGGAAGGGAAAGCATTTGCAGGCTTGTTGTTGTGATACCAAATCCGGTTAACAAAACCTAGTTATCACTCTCTGGGCAAGAATCTCCCCCCTCTCCCCACACTTCCCACACTCCTCCCTCTCTCCCAAAACTAGGTTTTATAAGTCGGATTTGGTATTATAGCAGGGCAATCGCATTTAAGTTTTTTTAACTTAATATTAACAAATCAAGTCAATAAATAGTTTATAATTAAATAAAAATTATTAACCAAACCCTAATTAAAACGATGGGCAAAATTACAACAACCTTAACCATTACTAACCGTATTGACCAAGCAAATGCAGTGCAAAAGATTATTAGTCCTGAGCAGGTACGTTCAATTACTCTAGATAACGTCTTAATCGATACAGGCGCAACCACCTTATGTCTTTCTGCGGAAGTAATTGCCACATTAGGATTAGACTTATTAAAAGAAGTCACTGTCGAAACGGCTGCTGGGATTAATCAAGCCCGTATCTTTCAAGACGCAAAAATCTCCTTAATGGGAAGAGAGGGAACATTTGAATGTTTGGAATTACCTGGTGGGAGTAGTGCCCTATTAGGCGTTATTCCCTTAGAAGCGTTAGGCATTGAACTAGACTTAAAGAATCAACAATTAGTTACTTTACCCATCAGTCCATTAGAAACTTATCTAACTATTCTATAGCAATTCTGATCCCTAAGAGATTTAATATTGCGTAGCAGCACTAGCCTCCCTCTTCAAATAACCCACTTAAGCGTTCAACTTCGGTTTGTGCGGTGTACATTGGTGTTCCTGCCAAAATCCCTGTTACATTACGGAATGGACGGCCAATGTGCATTCCTCTATTATCAATGGCGAATTCACGAATATCCTTATCGTGCATTGAACCTCGCATTTTTAAAACCGTCAATCCCCGCCGCATTTCTCCATACATTTCTACATAACGCAGCAGAATAATAGAATCGGTAATGGTAGAAATATGACCCTCTGTAATAGAAGTTCCCCCCATCAAAGAAGGTGTAGTGGAAGTAAATAATCCTCCTACTTCTTGCTGCTTAATAAAAGAAGTTAAACCAATAATAAACTCACGAAACCCTTTAAGAGTTGAAACCCTTTCCAGTGCAGATAAACTATCTACCGCCACCCGATTTGGTTTAAATTCCTCAATGGTTTCTTTCATAGTAATCAGGTGATTCTCTAAGCCTGTTGTCTCAGGATAGCGACAAACTACCCTTAATTTTCCTTCCTGTTCCATTTTCTCAAAATCTACCCCCCAACCCGTCGCATTACGGAATAATTGTTCCCGACTCTCTTCAAAAGCAAACACCAAACAACGTTCATTATTAGCTACACCACCGGCCATAAATTCTGTCACCATTAAGGTTTTTCCTGTACCTGTTGCCCCAGAAACAAGAATAATCGAGTCACGGAAGAAGCCACCGCCACACATACGGTCTAATTCCACACTACCAGAAGTAATGCGAATATTTGAGGATTTCTGCTCTAATTCAATGGCAGAGAGAGGAATAATGACAACGCCCCGATTACGAATAATGGTAAAGGGATATTCTCCTTTTTGGTGGTCTGTACCTCGATATTTCAAGATTTCAATGGTTCTACGCCGTTTCTCATCTTGTAAAACATTGCGCAAAATGACTACATTATCTGCCACAAATTCCTCTACCCCGTAACGACTAATATCCCCATACTCATCTGTTCTTTCTGCCGTCATAATGGCTGTTACACCCAATTCTCGCAGTGCAGAAGCCAAACGGAATAAATCACTACGAACCTGTGCGCTATTCTCTAAATGGCTGAAAATGGCCCCTAAAGAGTCCATTGAAACCCGCTTGGCCTTGTATTTACGGATGGCAAATTCAATCCTTGCAATTAACGCCCCTAAGTCGTATTCTCCTGTCACCATTGGCTGTTCTTCCAATTGGGGGGACGCATCAACAAACGCCCATTTTCTTTGTTCTTCCCATTGGGCAATGTTCCAACCAAAGCCTAACATATTACGTCGCAATGCTTTGGGAGGTTCTTCAAAGGTGACAAATACGCCATTTTCTCCCTTTTTAATCCCTTCTACCAGAAACTGACAGGCGAAGACAGTCTTAGCACTTCCTGCTGTCCCTGCAATTAAAGTTGCTCGTCCTTTGGGAATCCCACCTTCGGACAGGAAATCAAAACCGGGGATACCAGTTTCCAGTTTTTCGATGAAATCTAGTGATTGATTTTGGCTCATTTAGGGGAGTTGATGGCTAGGAAAAGAATTTTGTCCATTGTTTATTATTCCTTGTGACTGACATCTTGCCAAGGAATTCTTAGTCGATTCGATAAAAAATTTTAGATTGACCGTTTTTGAGATTAATCAATCTATATCATTGATTTTAGTCTAATCTTCCCCAGATAACGCTGATCTTTTGTCCTTGGATCATTAAGAAAAGTTAGTTATCATATTAAGAATCGTTAAGTTTCGTTTAAAAATATGTCGTAGCAGAGCTAGTCGGCTTGAAGAGAACTCTCTAAGTAGGGTGATAATATTTTAAAAAAAATACTGGCTAACTAAAACTAGCTTTT
>JBFRWQ010000495.1:0-6382 GCA_051439665.1 Microcystaceae cyanobacterium
TGACACCGATGGATGGCATCTTCTAGGGAACGAATGGGGGGAAGGGAAGTTGAGGATGGATGGGTCATGCTTAGGCTATGACTCGACTTAAGTTAAACTCATTACCAGTTTAGCTTAAAATGCTCAAAATGAGTTTTGATAGAAAGAATTAATGATCTAAGCTCCAAGGATTGAGGTATAATAATAGATGATTTTGTCGAGATTGTGTCAGGATTAATTATTTGCGATAAGATAGCAGACAAACTGTGTGAGTGGTGAATCAGGAGTCAATACCAATGGTTGGAGCTAAGGCAGCAACAGAAAAGTTTACCTTCCTTCTCAAACGAAGTTCTAATTCGTGGCAATTCTGGGCAATTCTTATTATTATGCTCTCTGGTGGTGCGGGATTCGCAGCAACCAATGTCCTACTCAGATTGCCCAAAACCCCCCAATGCGCCCGTATTTTTTGGCCAGTAGCCTCTGCGTCTTTACGTTTCTATTGTGCAGAGCTAGAAGCCGAAAAGGGTACAGTAGAAGGCTTATTGATGGGAATTGAATTAATAGAAGCGCTACCTGAAGATCATCCCCTACGTCACCAGGTCAATGAAAATGCTGAAGAATGGGCAGAACAAATTTTACTACTAGCAGAAAATAACTTCCAAAAAGGTAAAATGGCAGAAGCAATGGCCACTATTGAGCAAATTCCTACAAAATCCCAAGCTTATGCCCTAGTTGAAGAAAAATCTGCAGAATGGCGAGAAATTTGGCAAGATGCAGAAACCACTTATGCAGAGATTGAAGAAGAATTGCGAGAATGGAATTGGAATTTAGCCTTTCGCTATGCGGTTAGGTTATTAGCCATTGATAATGAATATTGGGCAACGACGAAATATGACGAAACCATCAATAATATTCAACTCGCTCGCACAGAAAGTCGTCAACTAGATGATGCTTTTAGTGTTTTAAAGCGAGGAGGACTGGATAATTGGTTAAAAGCGGTTGAAGTAGCGGACAAAGTGAGTCCTGAGAGCTACACCTACCGTAAAGCCAGAGAAGTGATCGATGAAGCTAAAGCGGAGATCATTAACTACATTGAAAGATTAGTCAGCAAACGAGACTGGAATACCTTAGCTAACGTAACCAATCGCATTCCTAATAGCTTAGATGTAGATGACAAGCAACTACTAACTTGGCGTACCTTTGCCAGTGCGGGATTAGATTCAGATTTAGGGAGTGTGCAAGGGTTAGAAGCTGCGATCGCAACTATCAACGAAATTGAATCAGATAATCCTCGCTATGACGAAGCACAAAACCTGATGAATCGTTGGACAATAGAAATAGAAGATGTGATGAATCTAGCTGAGGCTAGAGACTTAGCAAGAGGAGGGGGGTTAGAGGATCTCAGAAGCGCTATCAATCAAGCTGAATTAGTGGGAAATAGTAATCCTCGTTATGGAGAAGCGAGACAGGAAATTAGAGATTGGAATCGTCAAATTCAAATGATTGAGGATCAGCCCATATTAGATCAAGCAAGAGCTTTGGCCACTGGAGGTGATCTCAATGACTTAAGAAATGCCATCGCCCAAGCCAGATTAATTGGCACTAATCGGGTGTTATACCAAGAAGCAAGGGGAGAAATTCGTCGTTGGCGTGAAAAAATAGAAAGGGAGGAAGATCAACCAATTTTGGAGCAAGCGATCGCCTTGGGTAACATTAAAGATTATCAGGCTGCCATTAGTACGGCTCAAAAAATCGGACGAGGACGGGTTTTATACGCCAAAGCACAAGGCTATACCAAGCGATGGAGCAGAGAAATTGAAGCCCAACGACAGTTAAAACGAGCTTATGCGATGGCTCGTAATAATAGCCCTGAAGCGCTCTTAAATGCGATGGAAATAGCCCAACGAATTCCCAACAGTACGGATATGAGTGGTCAGCGTTCAGCAGCTTTAAATCGTTGGAGTTATCAAGTTCTCAATACAGCGCAAAAAAGAGCCGATTCAGGTCAATTAGGCATTGCCATTGCCCTGGCCAAGCGAATTCCCAAGGAAAGTGCCGCTTATATCTCTGCTCGATCTCAAATGCAGCGCTGGCAGCAACTACTCACACCCCCACCAGTTGCCATGCCCCCTTCCCGACCAACTCAACCCCTAGAACCCATGCAGCCCTTTCCCCCCCTAGCGCCAGATCCCGTTCCTGTACGAGAAACGGTTGAAACGAATTTTACTGAACCCAACCCGTCTAATTCAGATAATGTGGATGAAAACTAATGAGACAATTGACCCAGTTACTGAATGCCATGTTCATTGCTATTTGGATCAGTGCGATCGCTATCTTCTCTATCCAAAATGTGCAAGGAGTGTCCCTTAAATTCCTTAACTGGTCAATGATTCAATTGCCCGTTGGGGTATTATTGGCATTTTGTGTGGGAATTGGCTTTATTTTGTCAGCATTACTCCCTTTATTCGTGAAGACTACCCGACAGTAATTGCCCTTTACAGTAATTAAATGTTGTATCTAGAGTGATGGTAGAATCTAAAGGGTACAATTTTATGTTAATTGCAAAAAAATGATGAGTAAACGCAAATTATTGCACAAATTAAAAGCATTATTCCGCAAACGCAAATTATGGTACGAATTCAAAGCACTCTTCCGCCAAAGATATATTGACAGATGGTATAACTCCGTCTCAATCAATCGACCAGAAGTTACCAGCTTATCCAATTCTCTTTCTGCACAAAACAAGAGTCTTGATACTTGTGTAAAAAGATTTGAGCCTAAATCTCAGACAACTCAAGCATACGTTATTAATCATACTCAACAGTTGTATCCAAAGTCCAGAACATATGAGTGTGTTGTTTTTGACGAACGAAGAAATCCTCTACCTTACTCATCTTATTGGAGACCCACGTTACTAGCACACATACCAGCGAAGCTGAATAATATTAAGTTTGAAAAGATCAAAACTGAACCTCATATTTATTTGGGCTTAATAGAACCATTGCAAGGTTTTTTTCATTTTTTATTAGAGACTTTACCAAGGCTTTGGGTATTAAATGCAGGAGAGATAAACTATAAAATTGCAATTAATAAAATGGTAAAAGATGAAAGAGAATTATGGAAGCAGTCACCCTATGCTGAGTATTTTGATGTTTTAGGCTTCACGGAAGATAAAATCACGATCATTGATCAGCCCACAATATTTGAGAATCTGATCATTCCTAGTCCTGCTGCCATTTTATCCCTCCAAGAAGCTTTTTATAGCACAGAGTTAATTGAGTTCTGGGAAAAATTACACGCCAAATTAAAGAGACCAAATATAGATAGTCCTGAATATATATATATGAGTCGCAGACAAGTCAAAAATCCTCTTAGGGGTGAGCAACGTAGATTGATCAATGAAGCTGAAGTTGAAGATAGCTTCAAAGAGTTAGGCTTTACGATTGTTTCTCCTGAGCAACTCACATCGGAATCAGAAAAACACTCACTTTTAGACAATTGTAAATTTATAGCAGGGACAGGAGGTTCAGGACTACTTCAAGCAGCCTTTCTTCGGCAATGTAAAAATGTGTTAGTGATTGAAAATTATCAGGACTTTCCGTGTACAGTAAGACATCAATTGATGATGAGTGTTTTGTATAATCAAAAAATACACGTATTCGATAGCTGTGATCCTCTTGATTCTACAAAAAGGAGAGCAAATATAGAAGAATTAAAAACCTATGTACTAAATATACTTGGCAATACAGTTAATTAAGCAAATCTGAAGAAAAGGTAACGAATTGTAAAGTATAATAAGTAGGACAATTTTAAGCTTAAGGGAAAAAGGACAAAAAATGCGAGTTGCGATCGCCGGAGCCGGTTTAGCGGGACTATCCTGTGCTAAGTACCTAGCGGATGCAGGACATACCCCCATTGTTTTAGAACGCCGTAACGTATTGGGAGGTAAAGTAGCAGCATGGAAAGATGAAGATGGAGATTGGTACGAAACGGGACTACACATCTTCTTTGGGGCTTATCCCAATATGTTGCAGCTATTCAAAGAATTAGAGATTGAGGATCGCTTACAGTGGAAAGATCACACCATGATCTTCAATCAAACTGAAAAGCCAGGGACATACTCCCGTTTTGACTTTCCCGACATTCCCGCCCCCATTAACGGGGTTGTTGCTATCCTCCGCAATAACGATATGCTGACTTGGGAAGAAAAGATCAAATTTGGCATTGGGTTAGTTCCCGCCATGATCAAGGGACAAAGCTATGTAGAGGAAATGGACAAGTATTCCTTCTCTGAGTGGTTAGCCAAACATAATGTTCCCCCCAGAGTAGAGAAAGAAGTGTTTATTGCCATGTCTAAGGCATTAAATTTCATTGATCCTGATGAAATTTCTGCAACCATTTTATTAACAGCCTTAAATCGCTTTTTACAGGAAAAAGAAGGCTCGAAGATGGCCTTTTTAGACGGTTCACCCACAGAGCGCCTTTGTCAGCCCTTAGTGGATTACATCACCGAAAGAGGGGGAGAAGTCCGCTTAAATGCCCCTTTAAAAGAGATTAAACTAAAAGAAGATGGAACAGTAAAATCTTTCTTACTCAGAGGCTTAGATGGAGCAGCAGACGAAGTATTTGAAGCGGATTTATACGTTTCGGCGATGCCCGTTGATCCGTTAAAGGTAATTTTGCCCCAACCTTGGAAAGAAATGGCCTTTTTCCAAAAATTAGAAGGGTTAGAAGGTGTTCCTGTCATTAACTTACATCTTTGGTTTGATCGCAAGTTAACCGATATTGATCATCTGTTATTCTCCCGTTCAGATTTACTCAGTGTCTATGCCGATATGAGTAATACCTGTGCTGAATATGCTAACAGCGATCGCTCCATGTTAGAGTTAGTCCTCGCACCTGCTAAAGACTGGATTAACAAATCAGACGAAGACATCATCGCAGCAACAATGGCAGAAATCGAAAAGCTATTTCCCCAACATTTTACAGGGGAAAATCCTGCCCAATTACTGAAATATCATGTGGTAAAAACCCCTCGTTCGGTGTATAAAGCCACCCCAGGCCGTCAAGCCTTCCGTCCCCCTCAAACCACCCCCATTGCTAACTTTTACTTAGCAGGAGACTTTACCATGCAGCGCTATCTAGGCAGTATGGAAGGCGCAGTCTTATCAGGAAAACAAGCCGCCCAAGACATAACCAAAGATTATCCCCCCAGTGAATTTCCCACGGTTAGCGCCAAAGAAACCTCCTTGGTATAACGGGGTTAACCTATCATTCCTGAAAAATTGCCCCAAACTAATGACTAAAAACAGATTGGATGGGACAATGCTATATGGCGTATTTTGCCATTGACTCTTAGACACCTATTCTATACCTCCGACCAGAAAACCATTCTGCTTGTGCTGAATGCTTCAATTGCCTAAACCACCAACCCCCACCAAACCCCGGGCCTCTCTCGATGAGTCCTACGAAATTTGTCGCCAAATTACGGCGAAATACTCTAAAACCTTTTATTTGGGAACATTATTAATGCCCCCAGAAAAGCGTAAAGCAATCTGGGCGATCTATGTCTGGTGTCGTCGAACAGACGAACTGGTCGATGGTCCCCAAGCCGAATTCACCACCCCTGAAACCCTTGATCATTGGGAAGAGCATCTAGAAGCGCTTTTTGACGGTCAAGCGAGGGATAATGAAGATGTGGCCTTAGTTGATAGCCTCAGCCGCTTTCCCATCCCTATTCAACCCTTTCGAGATATGATCGAAGGGCAACGCATGGACTTGTATCGTAGCCGTTATAAGACCTTTGAAGAATTAGACCTTTATTGCTATCGAGTAGCAGGAACGGTCGGATTAATGTCTAATGCCGTGTTAGGGATGGATCAATCAGGGAGTATTGCACCGTGGCAAGAAACAATTCCCTACATTCCCGAAAAAGAAGCGATCGCATTAGGAATTGCCAACCAATTGACCAATATTCTACGAGATGTAGGAGAAGATGCCCAAAGGGGACGTATTTATTTACCCCTTGAGGATCTCGAACGATTTGACTACACCGAAAAAGATTTATTTAACAGCGTAATTGATGAGCGCTGGCGTAAATTAATGAGTTTTCAAATTCAGCGTGCCCGTAAGTATTACAATGAAGCAGAAAGAGGCATTCGGGGGTTAAGTCGAGACTCCCGTTGGCCAGTTTGGTCAGCCTTAATGCTATATCAAGGCATTTTAGGCGTAATTGAAGCCAATCAGTATGATGTTTTTAGTAAGCGGGCTTATGTTCCCACCCCTAAAAAAATGCTTTATCTTCCTGTGGCATGGTTAAGGGCGCAGATTTTGTAACCGTTAACTTTAGGTGTTAGGTTCTAGGTACTAGGTGTTAGGTTTTAGTATCAATTAAAGGACTCAG
>JBFRWQ010000496.1:0-2780 GCA_051439665.1 Microcystaceae cyanobacterium
AGAGACAGCAATAATACTGTTCTAGGTAACGGCCAAAACCCAAAAGCATAAGTCAAGATAATGAGAATTCCTGAACTAATCAGGACAGATTGAGTGGCTGTTAAGATAAAGCTGGTATCAGAATAGCGCAAAATAGGACGATACATCCCTTTTTGGCGAAAAACAAGTAGTTGAATGCCAATTAAAATAATCATCCTTTCCCAATATGCACCATCAGCAGGAGGGAATAAAGCAAGATCCCTGAGATAAAAAGCAGAAAATAAAGAAATGATGCAAAGTACTGCATCAATGACCATGAATATGTATCGCTTTTGCCATCTTGAGAGTGCAAAAAATACTGAATGGAACCAATCTAAAATTTTTCTGTACATTTCCTCATACCTAAGAATCATCTGTTCAACAAAGGGATCTTTAGCAGAAAAGCAAGCAGATCAAAAAATTACATAACTTACTTAAGTTTCGAGGTTTAAATGAAGTATTAACTTAAGTATAATATCTTTCAATGGCTTGCTGACTCCCAGTCTATCACAGTTGTGAAAAACAGAGTCTCATGCCTAAAAATACTACAACTAAATTTTTAAATGACTAAGGAAGAATGTAACGAAAATGAGATAGGAGGTTATGGGAAAGGTAATTTGATGTACCCTACTAATTAAATGATGATTTGAGAAACTGCCGTGGTTCAAGTTCCTGTTGCTGCCTTTACCCTGCCCAAAGACTCCCCATCTTTACGAAATCAGCTATTTGCCCTTGCTGATCGCATTATTGCGGGTCACAGACTCACTAAGCAAGAAGCGCTTACCCTGACCCAAATAGAAGGAGAGGATGCTATTTTTGCTTTATGTGAGGCGGCGGATCAAATTCGCCAAGCCTGTTGTGGTAACGTGGTGGATTTATGCAGTATTGGCAATATAAAATCGGGCAACTGCTCGGAAAACTGCGGATTTTGCTCTCAATCTGTTCATCACCCTGGACAAGATTCACCTGTCTATGAATTAAAGTCCCCTGATGCTATTCTTGCCCAAGCGAAAGCGGCGGAAGCGGCAGGCGCTAGACGGTTTTGTTTGGTCAGTCAAGGTCGAGGAATTAAATATAATAGTCCTAAATCTCAAGAATTTGAACAGATTTTAGAAACGGTTAACCTTATAATCCAAGAAACCCAGATTAAACCCTGTTGTGCTTTAGGGGAATTAACTATTGAACAAGCACAAGCGCTTAAAGAAGCAGGTGTAACTCGCTATAACCATAATTTAGAAGCCTCAGAAGCCTTTTACTCAGAAATTGTGAGTACCCATAGTTGGCAAGATCGGGTGGACACGGTGCAAAATCTCAAAGCAGTGGGCATTCAAGCCTGTACTGGGGGAATTATTGGCATGGGAGAAAGTTGGGAGGATAGGGTTGATTTAGCCCTTTCTTTAGCAGAATTAGGGGTAGAATCAGTTCCTATTAATCTTTTGAATCCCAGAGAAGGCACTCCCTTAGAAAATCAAACCAAACTAGAACCATTAGAAGCGCTCAAAGCGATCGCAATTTTCCGTTTTATCCTTCCTCAACAGATCTTACGCTACGCAGGGGGTCGAGAATCAGTGATGGGAGACTGGCAACATCTTGGCCTAAAATCGGGTCTTAATGCTATGTTAATTGGTCATTATTTAACGACCCTTGGCCAATCACCTCAACAAGATCACGCTATGCTTGAGGCATTAGGATTAGAGGGAGGAGAAACGTTAGTCAACCGTGAGTACCCAAAGCCATAGACGCACTAAACCCCAACGCCTTGTATCCCTTCCCACTGAACTCCTCTGGGCAGTGATCGGCTTGTTACTGACCATTATTAGCACTTTCGTAGAAGCTTATGTAACTAATCCCCCTTGGCAATGGGCTAATCAAGGGGTACAAACTCAGTCTCTAGGAATTACCTATCAGATTGGTGCAGTTTTACTAATTGGCTGCACAGGAGGGCGGAATGCGGCTGTTTTATCCCAAATTGCCTATCTGATCTTAGGATTATTCTGGCTACCGATTTTTGCTCACGGTGGGGGCTTAGACTATATTAATAAGCCAAGTTTTGGCTACCTATTGGGCTTTATCCCAGGCGCTTGGCTGTGTGGTTGGTTAGCTTTTCGTCAGCGCCCTAAAGTCGAATTTTTGGGCTTAAGCGCTTTAGGTGGATTATTAGTCATTCATAGTAGTGGATTGCTCTATATTTTATGGCTCTTTTTCTTTAAACCTGAGAATTTTTTGGTAAGAAATAGTGAAGCGCTTTGGTCATTAATTCAGACATATTCAGTCACTCCCTTTCCTAGTCAACTGGTGTTGATTTGTGTGGTATCAGTTCTTGGATTTATGTTGCGTAAACTTCTTTTATATTAAAGAGGATAAATAAGTGGTATTTGATGGGCAAAGCCCATCCTACAACTTTTAGATTAATAGGAATTCCTGTTGTTGGGCTTTAGCCCCATAACAACTATTTGCTATCATAAAAAGCGACTTAGATCAAATTCATCAGTGGTATTTACCTCAAGCTTAAGACGTTCTTGATTAAGAATTAGCAATAATCGCTCTGTATAATCAACTGAGCCTCTTAGTTCTTCTTGTAACTTTTGTAAGCCACCATTGGCATATTCTTCAAATAATTGAACCCGTTGTTGTTCTGCATGAGAATCCAAAGAAGAAATAATTTGAGGATCTTGAGTCTCAACAATTGCCAATAATTTAATTAAAGAATCATAACCCCTTGATTGAAAAATCTCTAAATTGATTGGGGAAGGTTCTTTAGC
>JBFRWQ010000497.1:0-23066 GCA_051439665.1 Microcystaceae cyanobacterium
CTTCAAAACCATTCCTTATATGTCCAAATATCAAGGACTTGGTAGTGATGATTCTCAGGTATTAGTAACGGCTTGAGCAAGCCACAAATTGTCTAAATGTGGGATGGGCATTCTGCCCGTCACCAAAACACTTCGGGCTTAAGTAATAAGTAATAAGTAATAAGTAAAATCTAGCTTACAGATAACGAAATAAAGCATCTAAATACAAACTTTAGCTAACTTCAAAAGGAGTTTCTCAATTATGTGTACTAACTTTTCTTTGTTTTCAACAGGAGCAAATAGCTCTTATGTTGTCTCAGCAAGAACGATGGATTTTGCTGAGGATCTCAATACTAAACTAGAAATTGTTCCCAGAGGACAGTCTTTCCCCGGCACTTTAACAACTCCTATCCATAATCCCCTAAAATGGCAGAATAAATATGGCTATGTTGGTATGACTTGTGGACCAACTGGGGTTAAAAAAATCTCCGATGGTATTAACGAAACAGGTTTATCAATTGGGGCTTTATGGTTAGCAGGGAGTGAGTATCCATCTGAAAAATCAGCCACAACTCCAACCCTTTATAATGTTTGTTTCTGTGAATGGGTATTAGGTAATTTTGATAGTATAGAATCCATCAAATCTGCTTTAAATTCCCTAACCGTGATCAGCATTAATGAACGAATTCCTGAACCTAGTATTGTTTTACATTTCGCAATTACTGATAGTTCAGGAGCGAATTTAATTGTCGAATTTACTAGCGGTCAAATGCAGACCTATAATAGTGATAATAGTGTGATGACGAACGCACCACCCTATCCTTATCACCTCGATAATTTGAGTAACTATGTCAATTTAAGTCCTAAAAATAATCCCACAAATTATTGGGGACAACAAATTAATGGTAGTGGCTTATTAGGAATGCCTGGTGATTATACAGCCCCATCTCGATTTATCCGAGCCTCACTGCTACAAAAATCTACTGACAATTATACCCCTAAAAATCAAGAGGAAGCAGTTGGATTAGCAGCCCGCATCTTACAGAATTTTGGAACACCCAAAGGCTCAGTAGTAACTGCAAATAGTGATAGTTTAGATTATACCCAATGGGGAGTTATACGGGATCATAAAAATCTCGGTTACTATTTCTTTACTCAGTTCAATAATAATCTTTTTAGCATTGATCTCAAATCAATTAATTTTAGTCAAGATGATACTCAATCTCTTTCGATTATTCAAGAAAATTGGGTGACAGATTTAACCCCAAGCTTGAATCATTAATGATTCTTTCTAACCATTAAATTAAACCAAAAGAGACATTAAGTTAATGTCAATAAACGAGGTAATTAAAATAGCAATCCTGAGTTTTAACGAACGAGTCAATCTTGCTATCAATACTGTTACAGGTAAAGTCTTTGTTAGTTCCTGACAAATAACTCATCTTCATTATATTGCCAATCTTAAGCAGCGTAGAATTATCCAAGCTTATCGTTACTTCTTAAACCTTACCCATCCTACCACTATTCAATTTAATTTCAAGGAGAAATTAACCATGACAACTACAACCACTGTTCTCCCAACTTCTTTACAACAAATCGAATCTCAAAACCTTGTCATTCCCCTCTGTGAACTCAAAAAAGATGATGTTTTAGTTAAAGAGATTCAAACTCGTTTACAAGCATTAGGACTCTATTCTATCGGTATTGATGGCTTATGGGGACCGAAAACCGAACAAGGGATGGAAGAATTTTGCCACAATGTTTATCTTAACTGCATGGATACAGGATTATTTGGCTCATCCTTTGCCAAAGCCTTATTAAATACCAAATCCGTTGATAATACCGGTCCCTATGGTGTCCCCACTTGGTGGCATGGCGGCAATAAAGCACAAGTCGCTCAAGCCGTCGCCAAAGAAGCTCATAACCAAGGGATCAGCGATCGCAATCAAATCTGTTATATTATGGCAACCATTCAACATGAAACTGCCGACACCTTTCGCCCGATCGCTGAATATGGGGGTCCCAGTCGTCGTTACGCCCCCTATTATGGACGAGGATATGTCCAACTCACTTGGAAATACAATTATGAGAAATATGGCAAAATGTTGCACCTTGACTTAGTAGATGATCCCAATGAAGTGATGCAGCCTGATATTTCCCTTTTTATTATTGTTAATGGCATGAAAGATGGGGTTTTTACAGGTAAGAAACTCAGCGATTATATATATGGCGATCGCATTGATTTTGTCGATGCACGACGTATCATTAATGGAATGGATCGCGCTGAATTAATTTCTAGTTATGCTAGAGAATGGCAAAAAACTACCTTATTTTAAGCTGATTGAAGGACTCCCTAATGAGAAAGCAGAATTGACAATTTTAAGTAAAGAAATGTAACCAAGCTTTCATAACATTGGGATGTAAAACGTTCTATTTATGTCACGGAGAGAAACTTTGCTTAAAACCTTTAACTTCTTACATTTTAACAAGCGCCAATAAATGAGTCAATCGCTCCCGTTAATTGGCGTATTTTTTATACTAACTAATTCCCTCAACTCAAAATTCCCCAACTAGGAATTTGAGAGGCTGAAGTTCTTTGTAAAACCAAAGTGTTTATACTATAAAGTGTTAGCTAAGTACAGAATAATTGCCTTTGCCAACAGAGCCAGGGCGCTCGCTAACCACTCCAACTTAAAAAAATGCCGTGAAAAGTCAGATGGTTGAAACGAGGCGAGCAGCTTCTTGGATAGGTGATTATTTTCCCAACCCCTAATCCCTAATCTCCAAAAGAGTTTCTCTTACCCCTTGACAAATTATCATGACTGGGGGTTTCCTTTACCTGATCTAAATGAACAAAGTAGTGACTCCTCTATTGCGATCGCACCCCAAGCGCTAGAAACGGGCTATCAACCCTTCTGGATTCCTTAACTGTCCAAATCAAGATAAACCATTCCTGTTTTGCGATCGGTCAGGGATTTTTTGTATTTCATGTAAAGTGCTAACCCTGGAATCTGTTCTGCAAACTCTTTAGGTTGTGTATAGTCTCTGGGAGGATGTTCCTTGCGAATCCCATCTACTACATAATAAGGCTTGACCCACTGTCGCATAACTTGTAGCAGTTGATCAAATTGATGATAGGAAAGGGCATGACGATAGCTTAGACCAATATAATTTAAAATTTTGGTGTAGGTTTCTGGGGTACTTTGGACAGGAGAAAGACCAATAATCCGTCGCAGCTTGATAAAAATAGGATAATTTACTTTAACGATTTTGAGTAAATTATCTTCATTTAGGGTATCTTGTTTACTCAGCTTTTGCAGAATTTGGGAAATAATTTGTAGGACTGAATAGTCAGCCAATTGATAAGTTTTAAACAAAGATAACAGCTTGAGTCCTAATTGATTTTCAGATAGGCGAGCTAAATGACCTGCATAGTCCTGTAAGGCTTTTTTTCCCTCTTCTGTTTTGATTTTCGGTAAAATTTCTTCTAGCTTATCAAAGACGATTTTATGAAAAACATCCTTACTTACGGATGCTGCTAACTGTTCTTCCACGCATCGATAGAGTTTTTGTTGAATTGATGATCGATATTTTGATTCTGTTTGGTCAATGGCGATAAAACTATCTTTAGCTTCAATGGCTACTTGTAATAGCTCAATACTATCCTTCAGCCCTTCATAGCCGTTTATTCCTTTGTTTACGGAATATCTTTGACGCACATAATGGAGAAACTCAGCCTTACAAAATTTATCATTATCAATGGCCTCAGCCGTTTTAGCAAAGACTCGAACATCGATCATATCTCGATTATGAAGTAACATTACTTCTTCAGATATTTCCTTTTGAGGCGAGCGACTGAAAAGAGATGTAATGACATTGCCAACCTCTGTAACAGGGGTATGCCACCAACCTTCTTTGGTTGTAGCATCTTTATTCTGGGTAAGAGTTTGCTCTGTGATCTTTGTCATAGTAAGACTCCTCTGGAATCACTGATAAAAATTGACATTGGACAGATAATATAGACAGGGTTTATGATGGAGTTAGGGATCATCGTTTTTAGCTTGGCAGTCTCAGTATATATATAGACGTTTCTGCAATTAATGATGATCAAGATGCGGTAGGGATAGGGGGAGTCCGATACAAGCTAGGTGAGTTGCAAAACGACACTTGGCCTTCTCCCTTTTTTTATTCCTCCTTTTAGGATTCCCAAACCGAAGGGGAAACTAACATCTGCCTAACTTTATTTTGATAACTCAACAATCTAGGTGTTGATCTTCACCTGATCTTGCCAGTTTTTCTTGGTAAGGCATATTCCCCTAACCTTTTGTACTGTAACCAAAGGTAGGTTTTTTGGCATCCGTATTTTTGGGGAATTTATCATATAAAATACGCTTGAATTATTATATTGGACTGTTGGAGAAATGAGGCAAGGCAGAAGGGTTTTTAGGCTAAAAGAGAAAATCTCTTCCCCCTCTCCCCCCTCTTCCCACACTCCCCTCTCTCTAAAACTCTCCCCTCATGGCTTGTTTCATCTCACGAACCGCCCGTTCCATTCCTACTAATACAGCCCGACTCACAATAGTGTGACCAATATTTAACTCTTCCATACCAGGTAAACAAGCCACAGGATAAACATTCCAATAGGTTAACCCATGACCTGCATTAACCCGTAACCCTGCTGCAAGCGCTGTTTCACATCCCTGTTTCAGATTGATCAATTCTTGCTCTTTGAGCTTCTCATCTGGTGCATCGGCATATCGGCCTGTGTGTAATTCAATAAACTGGGCTTGAGTCTTTGCTGCTGCTTCAATTTGTTGGGTATCAGCATCAATAAACCAACTAACGGGAATTCCAGCGCTTTGCAGTTGATCTACTACCCGACAAAAGCGCTCAAAATTAGCCACTAGATCAATTCCTCCCTCAGTAGTAACTTCCTCACGTTTTTCAGGGACGAGGGTAACATAGTTAGGACGCACCTCAAGGGCGATCGCTATCATCTCATCGGTGGGGGCCATTTCCAAGTTCAGGTGAGTCCTTACTGTTTGTCGCAACAGAAGAATATCCCGATCTTGGATATGGCGGCGATCTTCTCGTAAATGGGCAGTGATACCGTCTGCCCCCCCTAATTCAGCTAAAACTGCTGCTGCTACTGGCTCAGGTTCGACGGTACGCCGTGCTTGGCGAATTGTGGCTACATGGTCAATATTAACACCCAAAGTTAACAAGGGTCTTTCCTCCTTTAAAATTGATCATTTTGTGCTTGTTTTTCGCTGTAGTCCCAAGAATTGTCTTCTAAATCTACCATCTGAATACGCCAATCTTGACCCACTTGAATAGTAATATCAGATCCCAAATTACCTGTACTTTCCACCAGAATTTCCCCCACGTTTAACGTTCCCCTGATGGCTGAGGCACCTAGATCATCCCCTTGTTGAGCGATAATTTTGGTGGTGTTTAGGGGTTCTGCCCCTTCTTTGCCAATATGTACCCGACGATAGCCTTGTTCTATCAGATAGGTTCTCATGGTCTGCACTGCCTCTGGATCTTCTGTGGTATCCTGAAGGGTGATTCTCAGGTCAGTGGGATCTTTATAGGCAATGGTATCCATATAATTTGGGTCAAAATAGTGGGCAACCATTGTGTTAATTCTGCGGGAAGCAGGTAGCCAATAACTATAATTTTCTTCTCCTTCACCAAAGTAGCCAGGAAGCATCAGCATCTGTACATTTTCCCGTTGAGTTTGCCCAGCAAAGCCCCCTAACGCTAGTATTTCCTCCACACTAACATTAGTATCAATATTTTCTTGAATAACTGCCAGAATATCAGATAATTTTAATAAAACTTGGGGTTTTAATGCCTGTTCGACCAAAGCCCTCATCAGGATTTGTTGTCGTTGCACCCGTCCAATATCGCCAAATTCATCCTGACGAAAGCGCAAAAATTGAACGGCTTTTTCTCCATTCAAGCGCTGTTGTCCTTTTTTGAGGTCAATATATAAATGTTGGCTATGATCTGTATATTTCATGTCCTTGGGAACATATACATCAACACCGCCCAAAGCATCAATCAGCTTTTCCACTCCTTGTACATTGATTCGGATGTAGCGATCAATCGGTACACCATCGAGTAAATTACTGACTGTTTCGGCAGTGAGAGCGGGGCCACCAAAGGAATTGGCATCGTTGATTTTACGCACGCCATAGCCTGGTATCTCGGCTTTCGTATCACGGGGAATCGAAAGAACCGTTACCGTATCTTTCATGGGTTCAAAGCGCACTAACAGTAGGGTGTCTGCTAATCCCTCAAAGGAATTGACGAGAGCATGATAGCCCAAATCTTCGGGGGGCTCTTCTGTCGTCTCTGAAGTAAGTACTTTTGTTCCAACAACTAAGATATTAACAGGACGACTTAATTCTGGGAGTCGGAGACTTTTGTAGGAGATAGCTTCTTCCTGGTTAAAAACCGCTTCTTCGGTTTCGCTTAAAGAAGCCTGACGCAGGGGAGCAGTAGAGAGAGACAGTGCAATAAAAGCACCAGCCGTTGCCGAGAGAACTGCTACTCCTGTTAGTCCTAATCCGAGAAATAGCCCCTTAAGAAAGAATTTTCGTTTACTTTTTTTTCTCCGTTTTGGAGGGGGACTGGAATTTGGATGACGTTTTGCGTAGGATTTATCGACTGTCACAAAGATTGCCTCACACCTTAAAGTTTAAGTTAGCAGAAAGCTAGAATTAAAAATCTAACTTGGGATCATACCACTGAACTTATTATAAGTTTAACGAAATACTCGGAGAAGTCCCTACCTAAAATCTCTTCAACTCCAAAATTAACCAGATTGGGGTAGTTCACCCGAATGTACCAATTACAAAAATTACCCCAGCCGTTGACGACTGGGGAGCGCTAAGAAATCATTCTTACTATAAGATGAGAAAATTATACTCTAGAGGCATTAATCTGCCAATATAGCTTCCAAGATTGAGATATTTTCCATTAGAAGCGAGGAACTTTCACATCCCTTGCCATATCTTTGAATTTGTTCAGACTTGGTCCTGGACGACGACGGGAGCCAGTAGGAACGAGTAGGTATTTAGTAGCAAATTCTACATTTTTGGGTTCAGCTTGGCCGTTACTCTCGGTTGAGACAGTGGGAGGGGTTGGAGCAACTGTCGGCTCTGTTTTGGCCTTAGATACTTTCTTAGCTGATTTCTTACTACTTTTAGCAGGTGGAGCAGCTTTTTCCACAACAGGAGTGGTGGGTTGACTTTCCACTTTAGCTGGTTCTGTCGCCTTTTCTACAACAGGAGTGGTAGGCTGACTTTCTACTTTAGCTGGTTCTGCTGCTATTTCTGGGGCTTTAGCGGAAGGTTCGGGAGCTTTTGTCCCATTAGTTTCCTCTATCTCTAGAAAGTATGTCTCTTTTTTGCCACCAAAAAGTTTTTGAATCATTAGATAGTTCTCCTAAAAAGATGTTGTTAGTGAAAAATTCATCTATACAGTAGGTGATGCCCTGCTCACATCACAAGTAACGGGCATCCCTTCATTAATCCAGGAGCTATCATACCATAAAGTCCAACCCACTTTTCTACTTTAGGATAGGTTTATTTTTCCTAATAGCCAATTTGCGGCGGTTGCTCTACGAGTCATTCTCGGATTAAATTCGCCAATTTTATAGCCTTTAAAGCCTAATTTTTCTTTGAGTAACTGTTTTTTATCTTTCGGAATTGAACGGGTTAATTTAACGGTTGGAGGACGGTTTTCAATAAAGTCGGGGGGGGTGGGATAGTCAGTCTGCCAATCTTCGGGAACTTGCTCATTGTTCCATGTTTGTTGTTCTGGATCATAGCGATAGCCTAAATGATACCAAACCAATTGGTTAACCACATTATCCTCAATTTCATCTTTGAGAATTGCCCAGATTGTATCTGTATTGAGAGGGGGTAAGGTGTCAGTGGAAAGTTGAGACATTTTAGATCAATAAATAATAGTTGCCAAGAGATGAGCCTACTAATCACACGTTAACTTGTTGATTTGCTCTGTTGAATATTGAATTGGGAAGAATTGATAACCATAGGGTGAACATTCAAAGGGGAGTATTTTAACTAATTCTAACACGGTATGGGTATCATTTACTTGGCGATCACCGCTTCTTTCAAACCTAATTTCTCCTGTTGTTCCTACGGTAGTAAAGTCAGGTTGTTTGAGGGTATTAAGTAGATTTTGACGGGCAATTTTCGGGTCGAAAAAATTGTGAATTTTCTCCCTAAAACTTAAGGAGGGTTGACGATTGAGACTCTCCCATAAAACCTTAGTGGCATCATAGGCCATGGCAGTCCGCCAGGTCACGTCTTTTTCTCCAACGTCTTTGCCCCACAGTTGCTTAATTTGCTGATTAAAAGATTGATCTGTTGTCCCTAAAATATGCCAAGGAATGGAAACTACTAGGGAGGAAACCGCTTCTCTTTCTTGCAGTAAATCGGTTGTATAAAGACTATCTCCCCCAACCATTGCATGACGATTCTGATTGGCTCGAATCACTTTAAGAGCATTATAAAAGGCATAGGGATCAACTTTAGCATCAGGAAAGAGAACTAACCCAGTTGCACCTCGACTTTGGGCTTGAGCGATCGCTGCTTCTACATCTATAATGGGTTGGGATAGATCAAATTGTTTAACTACTTGTCCTCCTTGATCATCAAAGCTAATTCTAAACTGTTCTTGTAAAGATTTACTATAGGCACTATTCGGGTTATAAAAGAGAACTACTTTATCCCGTTTAGCGGTTTCGTATAGATGGCGAGCGAGGGCGGCTGCATTCACCTCATCTCTGGGGACAGTACGAAAGAAGACTGTATTTTCTTCAGCTAAGGTTTGAGCCGTACTGGTGGGAGAAATGAGGGCTAATTGCTGACCTTGATAGCTAGGTAAGGCATTACGGGTACTCCCACTACTATAATGACCAATCACACCTAAAATGTCTGGTTGTTTGATAATAGCATCCGCAATCTCTCTGGAGCGCTCTGCATCATTATAATCATCTGCAATCAAGACCCTCAGTTTTTTCCCTTGTAATGATTGATCTGTATTAATTTGAGTTTGTAATTGAGCAACCCCTCGCAAAATTTCCTTACCTGAGTCTCCCCCATCTGAGGGATTTCCCAAGGGAACAGCCACTGCAATGGTATCAAACGGCTGTTTTTCTAAAATTAAGTTAATATTATTCAGATAAATTAAGGTTTCAGGATCTTTGGCATCTTTTTGACGGGCTTTCTCTAACCATGCTACTGCTTCTTTGTATTTACCTTGAGTAAATGATTGAATTCCTGCTTGTTTATCCTCTATTGGTCTATTTTTAAGCAAAATTTCTTCACCACAGCTAAGATTATCCCCAGTTACCATTGGACAGGTTTTTGGTCGCCACCAGGAGAGTCCCAGTAAGCTTCCTCCTATGACTAAGGCACCTGCACCCGTTATTTTAGCTACATTCAGTAATAGTGGACGATAGGGGTAAAAGCGTTGAATCAGTGTGGATTGTTTTTTTGGTAATTGGTTGATATCTATTTTCTCTACATCAGCCAGTGCTTCAACAGCAGAATGGTAGCGATCGCTAAAATGATAATGCACCATTTTATTGAGAATTAGCTCCAAATCAGCATTAACTGAGATCATATCTCGATTTGCTGTCGCAAAACGCCAAATAACATCTCCTGTTTTTGGATCATTTGGTAAATTGCGGGGATGAGTTCCAGTTAATGCTTGCAGACAGATCATCCCCAAACTGTAGAGATCACTACTGAGTTGAGGATTGCCATTTTGTTGCTCAGGGGCCATGTAACCTAGTGTACCAATCGCTTGCGTGACATCTGTGGTGAAAGCAAGACTGCCACATTCTTTTACTGCACCAAAATCCAGTATAACCACTTGATTATCTTCCTTTCTGCGCCTCAAATTGGAGGGTTTGAGGTCACGGTGAATGATATTCTGTTGATGAACAAAGGAAAGAACCGTTAGCATCTCTTTTAATAAGCTGATCACTTTTTGCTCTGAGAGAGGGGGTAAGCCCTTGGCAATTTCCTTGCTTAAATCATGACCACGAATATACTCTTGAATGACATAAAATTTTTTATGATGGGTAAAAAACTCAATTAATTCAGGAATTTGAGAATGTTCTCCTAGTCTAGCGAGGGTTTTGGCTTCTCGCTTGAATCGTTTTTCCACATCCTGTAGGATTTGTGGGTTAGGGGACTGAGGGGGTAAAATTTCTTTGACCACACAGATAAAACGTTTGGTGTGATGTAAATCCTTCGCTTTATAAGTCCGGCCAAACCCTCCCTGTCCAATGAGACCGAGAATTTGGTAACGTGCATTGAGAATAACCCCTGGCTTTAAACACATGACTTAACCCTTAGCAAATCGTCGCAACTTAAGACTAATCTAATCTATTCTAAATGCTCTATAATTTATAAGCTGTTATTAGAGAGGAATAATCGGTCTTGACAGCAGAGAATGTGGCAACGGGTCAATCTGCCTCTCGTAGCGAGTTGCGTCAGCTAGTAAGGTCGCAACTAAATCTGATGTTGGAACAAAATAACCTAGAAGGGGCAAAAGCGCTCCTTGTTCCCGTTCAATCAGTGGATATTGCTGAGGCCATCGAAGGATTACCTGAATCAATGCAAGCGATCGCATTTCGTCTGTTGGCTAAATCAGAAGCGATCGAGGTGTATGAGTATCTTGACAGTAGCGTACAACAGTCTTTAATTGAAAAATTTAAACAACAAGAAATCAGGGAAATTGTGGATCAAATGTCCCCTGATGATCGAGTCAGATTATTTGATGAGTTACCTGCAACAGTGATCGGTCGTTTATTGGAACACTTGAGTCCAGAGGAACGGCAGGCCACAGCGCTATTAATGGGATACGATGAGGATACCGCCGGGCGCATCATGACCCCAGAATATATTTCTCTCAAAGAACATTTAACTGTTGCTCAAACCTTAAACCAAATTCGCCATCAAGCCAAAGCCTCAGAGGTGGTTTACTATCTCTATGTCACAGATGCGTCCCGTCACCTCACAGGGATTATTTCCTTGCGGGATTTAGTGTTAGCTGATCCTGAGATGGTATTAAGTGATCTAATGACCCGTGATGTGGTTTTAGTAAGTACTAATATGGATCAAGAAGAAGTGGCACGTATGATTCAACGTTATGATTTATTAGCGCTTCCTGTGGTAGATCGAGAACAGCGCTTAGTTGGGGTGGTAACGGTGGATGATGTGATTGATATTTTGCAACAGGAAGCAACGGAAGATATTTATGCCCTCAGTGGGGTACAGTCCGATAAGGATAATTATTTTCAAACCAATTTGTTAACGGTGGCACGTCGTCGGGTGGTTTGGTTATTGGTATTATTGTTCACCAATACTGTGACAGGAAGCATTATTAAAATGCAAGAATCCTTATTAGAACAGGTGGCTATTTTAGCTGCTTTTATTCCTCTCCTAATTGGCACAGGGGGTAATGTGGGAGCCCAATCTTCAACGGTGGTCATTCGGGGGTTAAATACAGATGAGATAAGGGATTTAGGGGCTAATAAGGTGGTGTTTCGGGAGTTGTTAGCAGGGGTTTTATTGGGATTAATTTTAGGGGTGATTGCCACGGTTTGGGCATCCTTCTTACAGGATAATTTTGCAGTTGCGATCGCTGTGGGGATCAGTTTAATTGCGATTTCCTCTTTGGCTTCCATGAGTGGTGCTGCTTTACCGTTTCTTTTCCGTTCTTTGGGTCTTGATCCTGCTTTAATGTCAGCCCCTTTTATCACAACGGTGGTGGATGTTTTAGGGGTTTTAATCTATTTTTATATTGCTCGATTGGTTTTAAATATTTAACCTTGAAAGATTGTCGTTTGAAGATTGTCGTGTAAATTGTATAGGTAAAGGAAGAATCAAACGATAAATTGCATCTACATCAGGATTATCATTAGCTAATCCCTGTTATATGGGACAAAAAACTTGTTGCGATCGCAGACTTTCCAACGGAGGTATTTCATGTTGATGTTATTCTCAAATAGTATCAGTAGGTTAGGAAAAACAATTGCACTAACCTACTTAAAAAATACACAAGATAGGAAAACGCCAATCAGTTATTAATTCCCATCACGATACTTCTCAAACCCAGACATTAAAGTTTTGTTCGGATTATCTAAACAGTAATTCTTGACTTCATCAGTTACTTTTGCTAATTCAGCAATATCGAGCAATGTCTCATTTTCCTGTCCACTGAAAAAACCTTGAAACAGACTGATCATTAGTTCTTGGTTTTCAGAATTAGACAACATTAAATCTCTACAGGTAACATCTTTCATATAAAATGTCGAAGTATTAGAGGAGGTTTGAGCTTTGACATTCATGGCGAAACTCTGACCGACAATAGTTACTCCGACTAAAACTGATAGAACTGATTTGATTCCCATTAATTAAACTCCTTTTGTTTGATTTTATTGCTATGGAATGATGGGCTGATTGTTAGGGGAAATCGCCACGCCGACAATCACGATAAGCTTGTTCGTATAGCCTGTCATAGCTGTTGACTCTCCGTGCGCCACCACTGATCGCCCCTACAGCGCCACCAATGGAAGCGCCTTTTCCTGCCCCTCGTCCTCCATCAACAATTGCACCGATTAAAGCCCCTGTTGCGGCTGCGCCCATTGCGCCTCTGAGTGCGCCGCCACGGGAATTTTGTCGGGCATAGTCTCTGGCGTAAGATTCGCAGTAGGAATGGGAATAACTGGGATTTCGTTGAGCTAAGGCAATGTTATTAGAGAATGGTATCACCTCTAACAGAGAAATAGCACTGAGCATTAAAATTGCTGTAATTTTCATTCTTAATCAGGATCAATCCACCATAAACATCGGATTTTTGATTGAGTTGAGATTGACTAAACACCATAGACGAAAAAGATGAAGAATTAGTTTAAAATTCACTGAATTTCTGATCTCTCATTATTGTGGTGTTATGGACTTTTTGGGTTCTGGTGTAGCAATATGGACAATAGAAATAATATATTGATCTGTGAAGTCTTAAATAATCAAAGCAGTGAAGTCACTTGAGGACTAGCAACCCCACTAGGTAAAGGACAGGACGCTTGTTCCATATACATAGCTAAATCAAACCAAAATGTAGTTCCCACCCCACTCTCACTGATTAGATGGATTTGACTGTGGTGCTTCTGGATAATATTTTTAACAATAGAGAGGCCAAGTCCTGTTCCCTCTAGGGTATGAACCCGATTTTCAACTCGGAAAAAGCGATCAAAGATAGCTGCTTGATCTTCAGCATCAATTCCAATTCCTGTATCAGAAATCTCAATTCGCACAAGGGGATGGGCGTAGGGATCATTATTATCTCCGTTTAATTTGTAGGCACGGATGGCAATTTTTCCCCCTGGTTCAGTAAATTTCAGCGCATTACCTAGCAAATTAGTCATTACCTGTAACAGTAAATCATAATGACCTAACACTAAGGGTAATTTTTCTTCAGTTTCTTGGATTAATTCTAAATTTTTATCTTTGGCATTGAGTTGATAGGTACGCAAAATCTGTTCAATGAGTTGGCTTAAATCTACTCCATCTAAATGATAGATTTTTGAGGATTCTAAACGAGATAAGTCTAATACATCATTAACTAGACGACTGAGGCGATCAGTTTCATGGTTTGCCGTTTCTAAAAATTCCCTACGTTCAGTTTCTGTTAAATCATCGCCAAATTCTGACAGGGTTTCAATAAATGATTTTATATTAAATAAGGGAGTTCTTAACTCATGGGAAACATTACTAATAAATTGGCTTTTCGCTTCATTAAGTTCGGCTTCACGGGTAATATCCTGCAATGTCATAGCTATCCCTTTTGGGGTTTGCCGATGTTGATCCAAAACTTGGGTTAGCATAATTCTGACAATACGAGAACTAGGCTGTTTAAGATGAATTCGGAACTCTCCTGACTGAGACTTATCCATTTCTTCTTCATTGTCTGATTCGTTTGGTGTCAATTTTTCTGGCTCATTTTCACTTCCTTTACCTGCCATTTTTAGGAGAGAATTACTAATTTTGAGGGAGATTTCTTGAGGGAAATAATCCAGGGCATTATGACTAATCACTTCCACATTTTCCCAACTTAATATCTGTCTTGCTGTGGGATTAACTAATAATAGATTTAGATCATTATCTAATAACATTGCTCCATCGGCAATAGTGGAAACTAGGGTTTCTAGTTTAGCTTTCTCTGCGGTCATTTCTTCAATATTCTGTGCTTCATAATTAGCTAATCGTTCTGCCATTTCATTGAAACTCATAATTAATTCCCCCAATTCTCCCCCAAAAGGTAAATCTACCCGTTGTTGAAAATTACCAGCAGCAATATTTTTGACACCAACTAATAATTCTTTAATGGGTTTAGTAATGGTTAACGCATTGAAAACTGCCCCCAGAATAACCATTGCCCAAATGGAAATAAAAACCGCAATGGTCACATCACGGGTTAAATTAGAAGAAGCGACAACTGTAGGATTAGGATTAATACCAATGGCTAAAATACCTAAGTTTTGACCTTCATATATAAGGGGGATAAAAACATCGGTTACTTCTCCGTCAGGACTTTGATGTTGACGAACAATAGGTATATGAGCCTGAGAATGAGAGGAATTGGGATCAGGGACTTGGATACGTCGTTCTAAAGCCAAAGAACTATGAACTTCTTCTTGAGAGTAAGGAATGCCAAAGAAAATTTTTCCCTCTGGGTCAGCATAAATCATATAGCGTACACTGGAGGTACTTTGAAAAAAGCGACTAGAGAATTGGGCAACTTCAGTTAAGTTATCTTCTGCGAGGAGGGGAGTCACATTAGAAGCCAATAATAAGCCTAAATCTCTGCCAAAACGGGTATCGCTGATTCTGGCATCCTGTTGAATGGTATTCACTGCCCAGAAGGTTAAACCACTCATTAACAAAGAGACGGCTAAGGTGGCCGCTGCCATTAGCTTTGTTTGCAGCGTGAATTCTGACCACCAGCGTACTAGGGCTTCTTGCATGGATTGTAACAAGGTCACTCAGGCTAATCCTACTACAATGTACTTACCAAGTTTAACAATATATCCTCTTATTATATCGCTTCTGTTGCTGTTGCCAACAATAATTCCATATTTGTTAATCATTGAGCGCTGTAAACTGCTGATTTTTGACCAAGATTGGTACGCTGATTGATTAAATAGGATTCTAACTTAAGCAAACGCTAGTTTCAATCTGACTCAATTGCTAAGAGATCAAGTCATTAATCTTAGGTATTTTTGTCGTGTCAATATTTAAGTTAATGAAGCGCTTGCATTGTTTAAATAGTTGATCATCATTGATCTGTTATTCTGCATTCTTTATTTATTTTTATTAAGTATTGTCAATAAAAATTAACACTTTTTACGTATTGTTACTGTGGGGCTTGCAACTGACTTCTATCACTAATTAAGTATGAGATCAATCATTTTGCTCAAAGATCATTCAGGTTAAACTATTAGATAAAGACTAAAACTAGATTGTTAATCTAGTGGATTTTATCTAGGATAAATTGCTGATGATTTCTTCTCCTGACCTTTTATTTTCAGAACCCTATATTGTCATTCCCGAAGACTATGACAATGGTTTGTCTATGTCTGAGTCTGATAATGTAAGCCAAACTGAGTTTCATATTGTAATTCCTGAACAGTATCAAAAACAATTAGACTCTTGTACTCATCCTTCAACAATCCCCTTATTAGGTGAACTATTGCAAAAAGCTGGTTTAGTGTCCAATCAGCAAATTCTACTGGCTGTAGAAGAACAACAACGGGGAAATAACTTAAGAATTGGCGAAATTTTAGCATCTTATGGTTGGATTTCTCCTAAGACGGCTGACTTCTTTGTTCAAAAATGGGATTATTTCTTAAATACTGTCTCCCCTCATCCCATTGGCTACTATCTTCAACAAGCGTCATTGTTAGATGAAGGGCAAATTGACCAAATTTTAACAGAACAAAGCAAGAGACATTTACGATTTGGAGAGATCGCTATAGCAGAGGGGTTTATTAAAAAACAAACCCTAGAGTTCTTTTTAAGCCATTTCGGTCGGAAAAATGCTACTGAAAATGTATAATTGATTTATCCTAAAATTTTTCAGTTCTCAAGCTTACCGATGGAAAAACGCTACGAAGGAAAAGCCAAAATTCTTTACGCAACCGATGATCCTGATATTTTACTGACTCGGTTTAAAGATGACGCAACTGCGTTTAATGCCCAGAAAAAAGGCTCAATTCAAGGAAAAGGGGTGATTAACTGCACGATTTCTACGGCTTTATTTCAATGGTTAGAATCTTTGGGTATTCCGACTCACTTGATTGATCAACCATCATCGGCGGAAATGCGAGTTAAAGCGGTTAAGATTGTGCCAGTGGAAGTAGTGGTGAGAAATATTGCAGCCGGCAGTTTATGTCGTCAGACAGGACTTCCAGAAGGGAAAATTTTGCCTTTTCCTTTAGTCGAATTTTATCTCAAAGATGATGCTTTAGGTGATCCCTTGTTGACTAGCGATCGCTTAACCTTGTTAGAGGTAGCGACTCCTGACCAAGTGGAACAGTTAAGATCAATAGCATTAAAGATTAATCAGCATTTAAAAGATTTTTTTGGAAGCTGTCAAATTACTTTAGTTGATTTTAAGCTAGAATTTGGCATTGATAGTCAAGGACAGTTAATTTTAGCAGATGAAATTAGTCCTGATACCTGTCGCTTCTGGGATCAAAGTCAAAGTGATCCACAAGATCGGGTGTTAGATAAAGATCGGTTTCGACGGGACTTGGGAAATATTGAGACAGCTTACCAGGAGGTTCAAAAGCGAGTTTTAGAGCAAATTAACCAGTTAAAGACCGAAAAATAGTTAAATTGAAAGGGGGAACAATTAGGAATCGGGTTGGTCATAGCCTAGAAGAAATAGTATCTAAATAGTAAGGCGATCAGGTTGCTTATTAGTGCCGTAATAGGTCAAGATAGGGCAACGGATCAATTATGAATCCTGTTCTTGCTTAATTTTTGGGTGTGTGGACGTGTCAACAAAAAATCTGTTCAAGGGGCGCTTGTCCCTCTCATTTACGCTGTTGTTATCAACTGTCTTTCTTCTCAACTGGACTCAAATAGTTCGAGGAGAGGATGGAGGTTCTCAAGAAACGGAAGATTCATTGACGCTGGAAAATGACTCTAACCTTTCCTCTATCAATGATCACAGTCTTGATGATGAACCAAGCATTGCCAAAATTAAAGCAGTAGAAACAGAGATAACTAGCGAAAATTTGGTTCAATCTCCTGTTAAGGAAGAAAATGAGCTAACTATGGCTCAAATCGAAGCTGTAGAGATAGAAGTTGAGGAAAAAGAAACAATTGTTGATCATTCAATTCAATCTCCAGTTAATGGAGAAAATGAGTTAACTATGGCTCAAATTGAAGCTGTCGAGATAGAAGTTGAGGAAAAAGAAACAATTATTGACAATTCGCTTCAATCTCCTGTTAAGGAGAAAAATGAATTAACTATAGCTCAAATCTAAGCTGTAGAGATAGAAGTTGAGCAAGCAAAAACAATTATTGATAATTCCCTTCCATCTCCAGTTAAGGAGGAAAATGAGTTAACTATAGCTCAAATCGAAGCAGTCGAGATAGAAGTTGAGCAAGTAGAAACAATTATTGATCATTCTCTTCCATCTCCTGTTAATGGAGAAAATGAGTTAACTATGGCTCAAATTGAAGCTGTAGAGATAGAAGTTAAGGAAAAAGAAACAATTGTTGACAATTTGGTTCAATCTCCTGTCAATGAGGAAAATGAGTTAACTATAGCTCAAATTGAAGCTGTAGAGATAGAAGTTGAGCAAGCACAAACAATTGTTGATAATTCGATTCAAACTCCAGTTAAGGGAGAAAATGAGTTAACTATGGCTCAAATTGAAGCTGTAGAGATAGAAGTTATAGAAGTTAAGGAAAAAGAAACAATTATTGATAATTCGGCTCAAACTCCAGTTAATGAGGAAAATGAGTTAACTATAGCTCAAATAGAAGCTGTAGAAATAGAAGTTATAGAAGTTAAGGAAAAAGAAACAATTATTGATAATTCGGCTCAAACTCCTGTTAATGGAGAAAATGAGTTAACCATAGCTCAAATCGAAGCAGTAGAGATAGAAGTTGACCAAGCACAAACAATTATTGATAATTCGGTTCAAACTCCTGTCAATGAAGAAAATGAATTAACTATAGCTCAAATCGAAGCAGTAGAAATAGAAAATTCTGTAAATAAGCACAATCAACCAACCATAGCCCAAAAGAACATCATAGAAACCGTTGCTGATACTTATCAAGTCAATCCAACAGTCACAGAAATTCCCTCTCCCCTTCAAACTCATCTTGAGAGTAAACCGCAAATTCCTACTCTTGCTGAGATAAACCCAGAAAATAATCAGACTATTTCTGAGAACTTACCAGATACAGAACATAATCAAGCTCAAAAAACACCTAATCCCATTCAATCCCTAGAAACTGAAGATCAACCAGAAAGTCAATCAGAAACTCCTCTCATTAAAACCTACGCAGTTGTTAGTAAAAACCTTACCTTTGCCCAATTACAAGCCTTAGATACAGAAATTAATCGTTATATCAGTCAATCACAACATTTAATTTCAGAAGAAGGAGACAGCAAGCCTAATTCCTTTGAAATTCCTACTTTTGATAATTTACCCTTAATCACTGCTGAATCTGACTCTGATATACCGAAAATCACACAAACCACAACGGAGGAAGAAGAATCCTCAGAGGATGAATCAGAAGAAACCTCAGATAATGAGACAGAAACCCCGACTGATTCTATCCCAACTACACCACCAGACACTGAAACAGTCGAACAAGAAACACCAGCAGAAGAACCCCGTGTTTTGGTAGCTGAAGTTGTGGTGACAGGGGCAGATTTACAACTAGAACGTCTTGTTTATAATACGATCGCTACTAAACCTGGCCGCACTGCGACTCGTAGCCAACTACAGAATGATGTTAACGCTATTTATGCAACTGGTTTCTTTGCTAATGTGAAAGTTGTTCCCGAAGATACCCCCTTGGGGATACGCATTACCTTTTCTGTTGAACCCAACCCCATCCTAGAAAATGTAGTAATTGAAACCGTCCCTGAAACAGAAAAAGAGCGTGTTTTACCCGAAGAAATCATTAAAGATAACTTTGATGAACAATATGGCAAAATTCTTAACCTAAGAGACTTACAAGAAAGTATTCAAGCGATCAATGAATGGTATTCCAGTAATGGCTATGACTTAGCACAGGTGATCGGTTCACCCCAAATTAGTGAGGATGGAGTCGTTACCTTAATTATTTCTGAAGGGGTAATTGAGGATATCCAAGTTCGCTTTTTTGATGCTGAGGATGAAGCATTAGACGGGGGAAGAACCAGAGATTTTATTGTTACCCGTGAAATGAGGCTTAAACCAGGGGATGTGTTTAACCGCAACACCGCCCAACAAGATTTACAACGGGTTTTTGGTTTAGGATTGTTTGAGGATGTACGTCTCGCCTTTAGTCCAGGGGAAGATCCTAGTGAAGTTATTGTTAATGTGGATGTTGTAGAAGGAAGAACGGGTTCAGTAGCTGCAGGGGCAGGTATTAGCTCAACCAGTGGCTTATTTGGTACATTAAGCTACCAAGAACAGAATTTAGGTGGTAATAATCAAACAGTTGCTACTGAGCTACAAGTTGGGGAACGGGATTTACTATTTGATGTTAGTTTTACCGATCCTTGGATTGCAACTGATCCTTTCCGTACATCTTATACAGCCAATATCTTCCGTCGTCGTACTATTTCCCTCGTTTTTGATGGAGATAACAGTACCATTCGTACCCTCAATGGCTTTGATAGCCCCCGTGTTGTCCGTACTGGTACAGGTGTTACCTTTGTTCGTCCTCTTGCTGAAGATGTATTTACACGGCCTGATTGGCGATTAACCGCAGGTTTTAACTATCAACGGGTACAAGTCAAAAATGCCGACGGTGATAATTCCCCATTCTCCGCCCCTCTCAATGGTTTTCCGTCTCAACCCTTAAGTTTTGATTCCTCTGGTAATGATGATCTATTTACCTTTAATATTGGGGCTGCTCAAGATACTCGTAATAACCCCCTACAACCGACTAGGGGATCAGTTTTAAGATTAGGAATGGAACAAACGGTTCCGGTGGGAAGTGGTAGTATTCTCTTTAATCGGGTGCGGGGATCTTATAGCTTTTATGTTCCCCTTGACTTTATTGATTTTGGCTTTATTGAAGAAGGACAACCCAAACCCCAAGCATTAGCCTTTAATTTTCAAGCAGGAACAGTTTTAGGTGATTTACCCCCTTATGAAGCCTTTGTGATTGGGGGAAGTAACTCAGTGCGAGGCTACGCAGAAGGGGAAGTGGGAAGTGGTCGTAGTTATTTCCAAGCTACTGCTGAGTATCGTTTTCCGATCATTGCCATTATTGGTGGAGCGCTATTCGTTGACTATGGGACCGTATTAGGCTCAGATGGTGCTGTACCTGGTGTTCCTTCACGAGTCAGAGGATTACCAGGCAATGGAACAGGTTATGGCTTAGGGGTCAGAATTCAATCTCCTGTCGGACCAATTCGGATTGATTATGGTTTCAGAGATGGGGGATCTCGCTTACACTTTGGGATCGGGGAAAGATTCTAATTAGTTAATAGTTTAAAATAGCTATCCTTATCCAATCATCTTAAAGATATAAATGATAAACTCACGGAATCATAACTTTTGCACTTGAAGTTGTAAATAACCCTTAATAAACAGATGATTTTTTCAGTAGGATTGGGAATACTGAAAGTAGAGTCACGAGACTAAATAGAGGACTAAGTTATGAACACTTACGATCTTAAATGCTACGAAAAAACCTATAACGACCCCCGTTATTGGGATCAAGTAGGATATACCTCTAAATTTGAACAATATCAACTTTGGGCGAACTGTAGAGGCGTAACCGATGAATTTTACAACGAATTGATTCATAGAGGTTATTTAGTTCCTCGTACAGACTCACACACTTAGCCATCACCAATTTTCAGGGTTTGGGGGATACAATGAGAGAGCAGAAACTCTATCCTTAAGTAATTACCGAGGACATGGCTGAAACGTCCCAAGTTGTCCAACTTCCTAACCCCGAAAGTGTGATCGCCTTTGTTGGTAAAGGTGAGGAAAATCTCCAATTTCTCTCTCGACAGACAGGGACAAAATTGGTATTGCGTGGTCAAGCGCTACATATTTTCGGTCAAGCAACGGGTGTACAACGGGTTGCCAAAGTAATGGAAATCTTACACCCTCTGTATAAGGAGGGAAAGTCCATTGGCCGGCCTGATTTAATGACCGCCTTTCAAGCGCTTGATACCAACAGAATTGATGAATATAAGAATTTAAGCCAGTCAGGTTTGGCGAAAACCCGTCGAGGGGAAACTATTTACGCCAAAACCTTTCGTCAGCAACAATATGTTAAAGCCATCCAGCGCCATGATATCACCTTTTGTATCGGTCCTGCGGGAACTGGAAAGACCTTTTTAGCGGCGGTTTTAGCAGTACAAGCTTTATTGAATAATGACTGCGATCGCCTGATCCTCACTCGGCCTGCTGTAGAAGCAGGGGAGAAATTAGGATTTTTACCAGGGGATCTACAACAAAAGGTTAATCCCTTTCTGCGTCCCTTGTATGATGCGTTATACGAGTTTATCGAGCCTGAAAAAATCCCTGATCTGATGGAACGGGGTAAAATAGAAGTCGCCCCCCTTGCTTATATGCGAGGCCGTACCCTAAGTAACGCCTTTGTCATTGTTGATGAAGCGCAAAACACCACACCTGCACAACTTAAAATGGTGTTGACTCGTTTGGGGTTTGGTTCAAAAATGATCGTAACAGGAGATATTACTCAGACAGATTTACCATCACACCAAGCATCTGGCCTAGAGGTGGCAAGAAAAATCTTAAAATCAGTGGAAGGGATTGCTTTTTGTAACTTTTCTCAAGCTGATGTGGTGCGTCATCCCTTGGTTCAGAAAATTGTCGAAGCTTATGAATTGAATAGTAAGTAACTTTAACTAATCACTGAAATGACTTATCCCCTGAGTATTGCACCGATGATGGATCGCACAGATCGCCATTTTCGTTACTTTATGCGCCAGATTACTAAATATACCCTGCTTTATACAGAAATGGTCACCACCGCAGCGATTATACACGGCGATCGCTCTAAACTCTTAGACTTTTCACCAGAGGAAAAACCCCTTTCCCTACAACTAGGAGGAGATGACCCCCAAATATTAGCAGAATGCGCTCTTATTGGGGAAGATTGGGGCTATGATGAGATTAATCTCAATGTAGGTTGTCCCAGTGAGAGGGTACAAAGTGGCAATTTTGGTGCTTGTCTCATGGCGCAACCAGAGTTAGTGGCTAAAGCCGTTGAAAAGATGCAAAGTTGTGTGAGAATTCCTGTCACCGTTAAACATAGAATAGGGATAGATAACCAAGATTCTTATCAAGATTTAGCTAATTTTGTCAAAATTGTCTCTGAAGCAGGATGTCAACGGTTTACGGTTCATGCACGTAAAGCATGGTTGAAAGGATTAAGTCCCAAAGAAAATCGTACCATTCCCCCGTTACGTTACGAAGAGGTTTATCAACTCAAAAAAGACTTTCCCCATTTATTTATTGAGATTAATGGCGGAATTACAACCTTAGAACAGGTTAAACAGCATTTAACTCAAGTAGATGGGGTTATGATTGGACGAGCAGCTTATGATAGACCTTATCTGTTTGCAACCGTGGATCAAGAAATTTTTGGACAGGCGACCATACCACCGACTCGTCATCAAGTAATCAACAAAATGCTACCTTATATTGATACTTGGGTAACTCAGGGAGGAAGACTACACAGTATCATGCGCCATGTACTAGAAATTTTCGCAGGGCAAACAGGCACAAAGGCATGGAAGCGTTATATTAGTGA
>JBFRWQ010000498.1:0-7481 GCA_051439665.1 Microcystaceae cyanobacterium
GCTTTTTATAATCTGTGTAGATCCCAGCTTTCGCAACTTGTCGCTTAAATCGACGTAGGGCCGATTCAATGGGTTCATTTTGACCAACAACAACTTGGGTCATAATTGACGGGGTTTCACCTCCTTGATTTTTTACTTAATAAGCCACTATTTTCTATAATAACGAATTTAGGGACTTAATCCAAATTTTAGATGTCCTACTCAACTCTACTATCAAGGTTAACGTAATTTTGCTTCTCAGGTTGAGCATTAGTCCTAAAATGAATTGAATCAACTATAAAATTATGTTTATATTGATCCCGAAAAGCTATGAGAAAAGTTGCCTTCCTGACGGGGTGACGATGTGACTAAACAGCCTGCTGTATAATGGACAGAGCCCGTTGCCATCTCTGATAAATTTTAAAGTAGAATATATGTAAGCGATCGCTATTAATAAAACAAGTCGAGTTAATCGTTCAATAAACGGGTAATGTTAAGAAAAGGCTATTTCTCAACCAACAAGGGAAATGCGAACATAGACAATAATAAAAAAGGGTCAACCTGAAAGGTCAACCCCAAGGCTTGGGAACGCGCTTTAATGCTTTCGTTTAGTTTTGAACTACTAACTTGACATTAGCATTTTGTAGTCCACGCTGTTTAACTTCTGTTAAGGTTTTGTTAACAGCATATTTTTGGTTAATGGAGTTGATCAATTCGGTTTGGTTATGCTTCTTCGCAACTCCCCAAAGATCAGCAATGAGGTCAAAGCTTCCTTCGCTATTACGAGACCAGCCGAGATCGTATTCGCCTTCTAAAACAGCTACGAGGTCAGCACGAACTCGTTGGCCATTGTATCCGCGAACATCAGCTTCAGTTTTAACACTGATGCCAAGGTCTTTAAGAGAGTTTTGTAAGATTTCAGCGTCAGTGATTTTGGTACGAAGAGTGCTAAAGTGTGACATTGGTAGATTTCCTCCAGTAGAACAGAAGTCAACAACAACTTAGTTTTAGTGCAAGAACAACATCATTATGGGAAAACGACATTGTTTTTTTAGAATCTGCTAGTCTTATGACTAGCCTTTCGTCCTGTTGGGAGCAGGAGAAAGCTTGTTTAGAACTCCATACGCTGATATTCAGCGACGGAGGCAGAAGCAGGTCGGGCGCGTTGTCTTGCCCAATCCCTTAGGGCAGTGACCTGTTCTGTCATTGTCCGAGACAAGGGGAGAGTGGCTTTAATCGCAGCAATAATATCTAACTGCGTAAACTCTCTCTCTTGAGCAAAGGCTTCATACATGGCAGCAATTAAAGCTTGCTCAATTTCAGCCCCGGAAAATCCATCAGATACCTTAGCAAGTTGTCCCACATCGAAGCGGTCTATTTCGGAACGACGTTTGCTTAGGTGAATATTAAAGATTGCTTCACGCTCTTCTGGTGTGGGTAGGTCAACGAAGAAGATTTCATCAAACCGACCTTTTCGCAGAAATTCACTAGGTAAGCGCTCGATACGGTTAGCAGTGGCCATGACAAAGACGGGTGAGCTTTTTTCTTGCATCCATGTCAGGAATGAACCGAAAATCCGACTAGATGTACCACCGTCGGAGTCAGCCGACCCAGTTCCCCCCGCAAAGGCTTTATCTAACTCGTCAATGAAGAGAATCGCTGGGGAAATAGATTCAGCCGTCTTTAAGGCGTTGCGAAGATTGGCTTCTGAACGACCCACCATCGAGCCGTCATAGACTCGACCCATATCTAACCTCAGTAGGGGTAACCCCCACAGTTTTGAGGTTGTTTTAGCAATTAGAGACTTTCCACAGCCTGGAACACCTAAAATTAGCATTCCTTTGGGTTGGGGGAGTCCGTACTCTCTGGCTCTTTCTGTAAAGGCGTTAGAGCGCTGAGTTAGCCATTTCTTTAATTCTTCTAAACCACCCACTGCGTTGAGTGTTTCGTCTTCTTCGATAAATTCTAAGATTCCGTTGCGACGAATCAGTTGCTTTTTCTCAGAAAGAACAATTTCTACTTCTTCTTCGGTTAGTTTACCTGCTTTGACATAAGCTTTACGATAAACTTTTTCTGCTTCGTCTTCTGTTAATCCTAATGCAGATTTGAGCAGTTTCTCCCGAACCGTTGTATTAACCCTTTTACTTTTGGTCTTGTTCAACTGACGGGTTAAGACTTGATCCAATTCTGTTAAATCGGGTAAGGGGAAATCCAATACTACTACGTCTTTTTCTAGTTCGATCGGAATTTCCTGTAGAGGAGACATCAAGATGATAATTTTTTCGGTTCCCTTGAAACTGGCGATCGCATCTCTCAACCATCTGGTTACACCAGGGGATGTAATGAAGGGATGTAAATCTTTAAAAACAAATATACCTGGTTCTTTTCTTCGTACCACCCATTCTACGGCTGCTTCTGGTGCAATGGTATTGTGTTGGGTCGATTGCTTCGGTTGACCATACTCTACCATCCCGTGGGTCATTGTCCAGACAAACACTTGCCGATGCTGAGTTGTCTGTTGTGCAATCTTGGCGATCGCTTGCTCAGACCGCTCTTCCTCAGATGTGTTCAGGTAAATTATAGGATATTGAGCTTGTATTAGGATGCTTAGCTCTTCTTTCATGACATCGACCAGATAGGTTTAAATAGACAGTGACTCGGTTAATGGAAGATGGATGTTTCTTTCCCTGACCAGCTAACAGATCACCAGTGCTTCTTCTTCGGACAAGTTTTTCTTGTCTTTAACCGCTTTGTGAAGCTCTTCAGGAATCTCTTCTGTTATGACACTGGGCTGGTGTTTCAGTGAAACCATTTCTCCATTACGATTAACCATTGCGGCTTCACATTCAGGGCAAATATGGACTTGGTGGGTTTTCCCGTAGGTAGATGATTCAATCTCCTCAATTTGCTCTGGGTGCTTGAGGTAGAAATCAACCGCTCTTTCGACAAGGGCTGACATTGATTCTTCATCCACCGCAGCGCGTATTTTTAGCTGTCGATGAATTCCTTGAGGGAGATAGAGAGTTACCTTTTGCTTGTCCTGCATTTTGCTAATGGTGGTTTACCCAGGTATGTCCTCACACTTTAGCGACTTTTCCAGGAACTGTCAAGCTGTTATGCCAGTTTGATGGCAAGACTGTAATATTTCTTTACATAAGAGTCTGCAAGTGGGTGTGGTTTTCAGGTTTAACCCAACAGTACCCAAGCCCACCACAGTGCTATGTAAAGGATCAAGTTGTAAGTTTATCTAGAGTTGCCAATACTTCCTTACTATGAATCGCTGGTGCAACGCCTAAAAAGCACTCTCGTAAAATACCATCAGGATCGATAATATAAGTATGACGCAAAGAACGACCACTTAACCATGAACCATAGGTTTTACTAACTTTTCCCTTTGTATCTGCAAGTAAAGGAAATTTAAGTCCCTCCTCATCACAGAATTCTCGATGGGAATCTACATTATCCACACTGACACCAATAATTTGTGCATTTCTAGCTTGATACTCCTTTAAATCCTGTTGAAAGCGCTTTGCTTCGAGAGTACAGCCAGGGGTAAAATCTTGGGGGTAAAAGTATAATACTACCCATTGTCCCTGATAATCTGAAAGAGAGATATCCCCATCCCCTGTATTAGTAGAAAGGGTAAAATCAGGTGCAGGTTTATTGAGAGGAAGTTGGAGGCCACCTAACCCATAAGCAGGAGACACGAGATTAAATCCTTGAAAAAGGAATAAGGCGATCGCAACTAGGGTACTGAGGAAAATACGGCGAGAAAACATCACTATAACTTAAAAACTCAACTCAATTAAGCTTAACATTAGGTAGGAAAGGACAAATAATGAACCTATTTTGATAAGATAGAAGATCAGAAACCGTCCTTGGGGTATGGTCAACCGTTAGAACTCTGCTCAAACGGGTTTAACAAACAAGCAAAGACGATAGAGCAGGATCACGCTAAGTGCGCTAATCGTCTGCGGAATGAGTTCCGTCTTTCCAAGTAAGGCGCTGAGTAACCTGTTTGAGCGCTTAAGCTAACTCCATCGACTTCTCTACCAACAGTAAGCGTGGTTCAGAGAATAGACAAGGGCAATTAAGGAAGAGGGAACAACAGTAATTTCCCTAAAATCCTTGGTTTTCGTTGTTTAAGGTGATCAACCACCTTGTAGCCTATTCCTCTTTTATATCTCTCGTTAATCTCAGTGATCGATACTAAGGATTACTCAACTCATGGAATTTTCAATCGCCACACTTTTGTCCTATTTCAGCGATGACAAGTTAGTTGCTGGAAAGATCCTCGAACGCAAATTAGGTTGTGAGGATCCTAAAAACATGGAAGCTTTACAAATTGCCCTCGACGCATTGGAGCGCATCGGTCTTCTGACGAAAGAACGGGGTAAATATCGCCGTATTCAGTCAGAGGAAGTCGTAGAAGCTAAACTACGCTGTTCTAGTAAAGGATTCTGCTTCGCTATTCAAGATATAGAGGATGCAGATGATATCTATGTTCGAGAAAGTCATCTCAGTCATGCGTGGAACGGCGATCGCGTTCTCGTCAAAGTGATCAAAGAAGGGACTCGTCGTCGTTCTCCTGAAGGAGAGGTCGTCGTTATTCTTGAACGGGCTAATCCTTCTCTCTTAGCCCAAGTCAAGAAGGAAAATGACCATTTTCAAGCAGTTCCCCTTGATGATCGCCTTCTCTTTCAACTCAACTTAGCAACCAATGGGGTCAATTTAGAACAAGCGCTTGATCATTTGGTTCATGTCTCTGTGATTCGTTATCCCATCGCTGATATTCCTCCCATTGGTCAGGTCACTCGTATTTTAGGGAGTGACGCAGAAGAGGCGGCTGATACGGATATTGTTAGCTGTAAACATGACTTACCCCATGATTTTCCCCCTCAAGTGGAAGCAGAAGTGGCTAAATTACCCGACCAATTTGAGGAAACAGAGCTAAAAAACCGTGAAGATTTTCGTCCTATCTATACCTTTACCCTTGACCCTGAAACCAACGAATCCTGTCCCTTTATTGAAAATGCCTTCACCTTAGAACAAATTCCCCATTCAGATAATTGGCAAATTGGGATTCATATTGCTGATGTAGCTCATTGGGTTAAACCTCAGACTGCTTTAGATAAAATTGCTAAAAAACGAGGAACTTCGATTCAATTAGGGGATAAATTATTACCCTTACTGCCAAATGACCTGATCCGTCGCTGTTCTTTAGTTGAGGGACAAGATCGGTTAACCCTATCTATCTTTTTAACCTTAAATCCAAAAGGAGAACGAACGGAATTTTATATTTATCCAACCGTAATTCGGGTAGATCAGGCATTAAACTACCATGAGGCGCAAAAATTACTGTCTGAGGAGGGAGAAAAGCCCTCAGAATTGACAGAAAAACTTAAAATGCTCATTTTCAACCTCAGCCCCCTCATCAAAGCACAACGCTTACAACGGGGTAGCTTTAATCTTCCCTCAGAAACCACCTTTCCCTACAAAGATGAGGGGCGCTTAGGGGTAGTACTAACATCCGATCAATTACCTATTCGTGCCTTAATTGCTGAAGTGGGAATCTTAGCAGAAAAAACCATCGCTGAACATTTGAATACTCTTGATGTACCAGGGATTTATTGTGGTCAAGCTGAACCTGACTGGGAGGAATTAGAAGATTTACTGAAATTAGCGGCTAATTTAGGGGTTAATATGGAATTTGACTCGGAAGAAGAACTGAAACCCCAAGATTATGCTCGCTTAACCCAATCCTTTACGGGAACGTCCCAAGAGCGCATCTTGAATTTTATGCTGCAAAATACCTTAAAAACCATTAAATATAGCAGTCATCCTGCTTTTCATTTTGGTTTAGCCTATAAAGATGCTTACTGTCATTGTATTTCTCCTGGTCAACGTTACAGTGATTTGTTTATTGAACGGGTGTTAAAGTTGGTGTTTAGTGAGGGACGCGATCGCCGTACTCAAAAAACCAAAGTCGGGGTGGACTTACACAATGATAGCTGTCATGGTCAAATTAACTGGAAGGTTTTACCCCCTAATATCCAAGATGAATTACTAGAAGATTTTGCTCTTTTAATTGCCCATCTCAATGATCGAGAAAAAGTGGCTGAGGATGCGGAAAAAGACTTAATGGGGCTGAAAAAGGCAGAGAAGATGAAGGAACGCACAGGAAAAGTCTTTCGAGGCTTAATTACGGGCGTTCAATCCTATGGTTTCTTTGTGGAAATGGAGGATTTATTAGTGGAAGGTTTAGTTCATGTTAGTTCTCTGAAGGATGACTGGTATGAATATCGCCCCCGTCATAGCTGTTTAGTGGGACGAAAAAACCGCATTGCTTATCGTTTAGGGGATGAAGTGGATGTGGAAGTGAAAAGTGTTGATTACTATCGTCAACAAATTGATTTAGTTACGGTAGGAGGCGGAAGTATTGCCCGTAACGATGACTGGGAGGAGGAGTAAAAGATTTAAGTTGATTGTAGGGGCGCAGATGCTTGCGCCCGTCAAGTCTCCTAGAATTTATCCAGTCTAAATGAGTCATGAACAACTGATACAGGCAAAATCCTTGTCACAAGCTAGAAGCTTGTTCTACAATTACAATAATATTGTCTAGTCCTAACTTAAACAATGCTAGAAATTAACAAAAACTATATCATAGACGAAAATAATCAAGTGATCGCTGTTCAAATTCCTATTGCTGAATTTGAGAAAATTGAGGAACTTTTAGAAAATTATGGATTAGCAAAACTGATTGAAGAAGTAGAAAGTGAAGAATCTTTATCTAAACAAGATGCTTTACAATACCTTGAAGCTTTAAAGAATAATCATGTGGAAAATTGAATATAACAAACGCTTTTTAAAAGAACTCGCTTCTTTACCTGAAGAAGTACAAAATCGTATTCAAAAAATTGTTTTTTAAGAGTTAGAAACGGATAGTCCGTTTTCACTGGGTTATCTTAATAAGATGAAAGGATACACCGATAAATATAAAATTAGAGTGGGTGATTATAGAATTGGTTTAACAGTTAATAAATCATCTCAAATAATTATTTGTCAAAGAGTGGCACATCGTCGGGAGATTTACCGAATCTTTCCTTAGTTAGTAAGTTATGATTCAATAAGGTCAACCTTAGCAATATATCCTAAATCGACTCACCAAACTTCTCTACTTTGAGGACAACTACATTAGATAACTCTTCAAAAGAAGTCATTAGATCATTAATTTTTCACACAAAACAAGCACTTTTGACCTCAAAAAAGGGTTTCAAGCCTCCTCTTTTAAGAGGATAAAAATCAAAATCTTCGCACCTATTCAAGTTAACAGTTACCAATTGTAAGATCATTCCTCATGTAAAGTCGAAGAATTAATTACTGATTTGATTAAATTTAAGAAGGGGTAGTTCAGTGGCTAGAACACCAAAAACATCCTTGTTCACCCCTTGCCTAATTAGTCTGTTTGTGGACGGATAGCGAAAGTTGGGCAGGGTCTAAAC
>JBFRWQ010000499.1:0-2861 GCA_051439665.1 Microcystaceae cyanobacterium
AACAGCATGGCTTTAATACGAGTATCTTTTAACTGATAGTCACCAGGGGGTAAATAAATGCCACGACACTGTAATAACAGCGAAAAATTTAATAAATGATTTTTTTCCTCGCAGTCCTGTTTTAAGCGCTCAAGATTGATATTAGCGCCTGCTAGGGATAAAGCCGTTGAACCACCCAAAGAATGACCAATGATGCCAACTTTCTCTAAATCTATCTGTTTGACCCATTCAGTGTCCCTTTTTGCTAGTTCTTCTAATTCATCTAAGAGATTGGTAACATCATGAGGACGACTGATAAACTCAGTGGGGCTGAGAATAACTCGTAACTCACCTTTAAAAAAGGACTCTCGATAGGCTAAATCGCTACCAATATGGCGAGGAACAGCAACAGCAAAGCCATAACTGGCTAAATGATAGGCAATCTCATAATTGCCCTGATAAGAGCCAAATCCGTGACTAATAATAACAAGAGGTGCAGAGGTAGGTGCATCAATCGGTAGATAAAAATCCACTTCTAGGGGATAAAGGGGAGATAATCCTTGATTTGTTTGGCGAATTTCTTCTATGTCAAAAGTAAATGTTTGTTTTTGGGTTTTATATTGACCCATTTTCCTCAAATCATCTAACTGAGCTAAATTTTGCCATGTTTCTGCTTGAGCTTCTCGATTAGCTTGTTGGGCGATCGCAACTACACTGGTTTGAGTATAGTCAGATAGGGCGGTAAATTGTTGCCATAGCGCTAACATCTCACTTATATCTAAGTGAACTTCTTGCCGAGGAAAATGGCGAATAATGCTTAAAATCGTTCCTTCTTCTTTTTCAAACGCAGCAAGGACTAAGGCTGATCTTAAACCATAGAAACCGTTAGTATTTCCCTCCATTAAAATCAACTCGCCAATTCGTTTAAGGAGAGTTTCTCCCATTCCCACCTGAGTGAAACGGGAGAGTACGACTGGATCTAGATCAAACCGTTGTTGTAGAAATACTCGAAAAATGATTAGATCCTCTTCGCTTAAAAAGCGAGTATATAATTCTAAATCAGGAGAGATTGTGCCATCTTCAGCAAATTGTTCTAGTGATTCCCTAGAAACCGTAAATTCTCCTAAAACTGGCACAGATAACACTACTCTATCCGCACTCAAGACTGGTTTTGTCTGTCCGAGTAACAAAAAGACAATCAATGAAAAGAATCCTTGTATTAAGCGATGACGAAGCATAGAGTCTGAATTTTGAGTGACTTTTTACTATCCCACCAGTGCGTGGAATAACATTTTTTGCCAAATCGGAGCTAATAAGGCTTTAACAATAATATCAGCAATCACAAAGCCAATTCCTACATTGAGAAAATAGCGAGGAAAATCCCACTGATCTTTTTGGTGTTTTAAATTACGAATAATATTTAATCCTAATGCGGTTAAAGCAATTCCTGTACAGATAAAGCCAATGACCCTTAAAATAGACCAAACTGGCCAACCAATCAAAACAGCTAACCAAGGTTTAGCGCTCACTGCTATTAATTGAGCAACATAATAATTCATATAATTAAGAAGATATGTGCCTAACAGTAAAGATGCTCAGTCTAACTATTGAAAGGTAGATTGATAAACTCGATTAAGGTCTTGATAATCTTGCATTAACTTGAGACTCCGTAACGCCCTGAGTCGCTTCTCGACTAATAACTGCGCCTCCGAGCGAGTAACTGGATCAAAGGAAATATGCTCGCTGTCTGTCTTAACCAAGAAAAAGAGCCGTTGGGCATATAAGGTCGTAAAAATCTCTTGGTTTTCTTCTAACAAACAGACTTGATAGAGTAATCCAAAGGTTGGATGATTGAGATAGACTTCGTTGCTCATTAAGCTTTGTGAAAATGCCTTGTGCCAAAAAGGGCATTAGTTAACCAATATAGTACGTTATTTTAACTGATATCTGACACTTTATCATCATCAATAAGTTAATCAGAGCGTCTTACAATTTCTCGGATACGATAAATCGGACGTTGTTGGGATTCATGATAGGTTCGCATGATTAACTCAGCCAATAATCCCACACTTAATAACTGAATGCTAGTTAAAATTAAGAGGACAGCGAGTAATAATAAGGGTCGGTGGCCGATACTAGCACCTAGTACTAATTTGAGAAAGGTAAGATAACCTCCCATCAACAAGCCAATAGATAGTAAAGTAAAACCAGCCAAGCCGAAGATGTGCATGGGACGGGTCAAGAATTTTTTTAGGAAAAAGATGGTCAATAAATCCATTAAAACCCGAAAGGTTCGTCCTAATCCATATTTACTTTGGCCATATTGACGAGCATGATGGCCGACAGGGATTTCTGTAATTTTAGCACCTTCAATATAAGCTAATGCAGGTAAGAAGCGATGAAGTTCGCCATATAGATTCATATCTGACAGCACCTCTCGACGATAAGCTTTTAAAGAACAGCCGTAATCATGTATTTTTACCCCTGTGACCAAACCAATGAGCCAATTAGCAATTTTGGAGGGAATTAAACGAGTTAGGGTGGCATCTTGTCTATTTTTACGCCAGCCACTGACTAAATCATATCCTTCTTCTAGCTTATTGATGAGGATAGGAATATCAATCGGATCATTTTGTAGATCTCCATCCAAGGTAACAATGATATCGCCTTGAGCAGATTGAAACCCAGCAGCCATCGCAGGGGTTTGGCCATAGTTACGGCGAAAAATAACCGCCACTAAATCTTGCCTCTGACTAGCCATTTGACGCAATAATTCTGTTGAACCATCTTGAGAGCCATCATCAACGCAAATAATTTCGTAAGAAAGTGAATAGTCTTTGAGAACCTCTGCTACTTTCTCAACCAATAAAGGTAAACTTTCA
>JBFRWQ010000500.1:0-3717 GCA_051439665.1 Microcystaceae cyanobacterium
CATATCACCCATACTGTGTTCTTTGATACATTCTTTCCCCTTATGTCAAGAATTCTGATTTGAATGACAATTTATTTTAAGTTAAGATGGGGACGGTTTTTTCTTAATAAGCGTTAATTCTATTGCACAGACTCTTAGCTTTTTATGCTAACTCATTACAATGGTCAATTCTCAGAAATTGCCGATATTTTTGATAACGCTATTCATAATATACCTACCTCAATCTATACCAAGGAACAACAAAATGCCTGGTGTCCCTCACCAATCAATTATGATTATTGGCGTTGGCGCTGTGAATTAAAACGACCTTTTATATATGTGATTAATGGTCAAGTAGTCAGTTTTTTAGAATTAGATACTGATGGCCATATTGATTGCTTATATACCCATCCTGAGTATCAGCGTCAAGGGATTGCACAAGCGCTTCTTAATCACGCTATTTCTATCTGTGATTTTTGGAAGATCAAGCGCATTTATGTAGAAGCCAGTCATCTGATTAGACCTTTATTTGAAAAAAATGGATTTGTTGTGATTAAACCTAATTATGTCATCTTAAGAGAGGTTAGACTTGATAATTGGCTAATGGAAAGAGTTATTCAATTTTATTAGTTGTAGGATGGGCTTTGCCCATCAGAGCATCATACTTAATGGATGGGTTTTCAACCTATCCTCCTATTTAATCGAAAGACTTGATAATTGATTAATGGAAAGAGTCATTTAATTTTATTAGTTGTAGGATGGGCTTTGCCCATCAGAGCATCATACTTAATGGATGGGTTGCCAACCTATCCTCCTATTTAATCGAAATTAACTGCTTTACTTCTTCCTTTTGTTTAAAGATTAAAAGATCCCCTTGGCGAGAAGCTTCCCAAGCGCCTGATAAGTAGTCAATATTCCACTGGCCTGTTAACCATTGCTCATCTTCTGAAACAGTCCCTGTATAGGAAACTGTGTGACGTTCTTTAGTTAAATATTTCTTGACAAAGCTAATCTGACGACCGATTATTTCACCCGTTAAAGAGGCTTCTCCGAGAGAAGAATCATCAGAAATACGCCCACTTAAAACATTATTTCCTTGAGATAAGGTCATTTCAAAACGGGTGGGATGCCCATTTTGCCAATAAGTTCCTAACCAAATACCATTTACATCAGCCATTATTAGATAAGTCGAAAAGGAAATTCTTTACACCCATTATAGTGATTTTAAATCATTCGTGAATAGTATTATAGGCATCATGCCTGTTATTTCAGTGACCAGTGATCAGTTACGCCTGAAAATAAATAATCAGTGCCTTACTGAGACAAGCTAGAAGCTTGTTCCACAATGTTTAAACTGGATATATAGCAGCGCTATTGAAACAGATTTACGATTAATGGCGCTTTCGAGCTTTCCACGTTCCACCATATATATAATAGGCATTATTCTCTTGAACGGGTTGCCAACATTGTGGACACACAAACCGCCACTGTCGTGAAGAATCCGTCTGCACTCGGTACAGGATTTTGGAGGAGATATGGCAAAAATCGCATTCTTTCTGTCGTATCCGTCCCATTAATGACCTCACTTTAATTAATGGATTGTTGCAACAGCCATTGACCTAAATTGGGCGCAAACCGATAGCAATTAGTCGCTAATGCACCGCTTCCCACAATCACTTCTGCTTTGGGTGATTGAATGACTTGCCAGATTGCTTTAGCCACATCTTCGGGTTGACTGGCCAAAGGACTCTTGAGCATTTCAGCTATCTGTTGTCGCTGTACTGTTTGCGCTGCTTCATCACCGCTAAAAACGGCTCTTTCTAAAAAATCACTATTGGTTACGCTAGGATGTACCCCACAAACGTTAATTCCTTTTGGTTCTAATTCTAATCGCAATGTTTCTGTTAAGCCTGTTACTGCATACTTGCTGGTACAATAGGCTGTCATATTGGGCAGGGGCATCTTTCCACCAAAAGAGCCAACATTGATAATCATTCCCTTTTTACGCTGTAAGAAATGGGGCAGTAAGGTATGAATCGGATAAATATAACCCCATAAGTTGACATTAAGAATTTTTTGCCAATCTTCTAAGGATGTTTCACTCATGGCAGCCGTCATACAAATTCCTGCATTATTAATCAAAACATCGATTGAGCCATAAATGGAAAGGGCTTTCTCTACTAAGGTTTCTACTTGCTGGCGCTCGGTTACATCAGTAGGATGTGCCAAGGCTTTACCCCCTTGTGCTTCAATCTCAAGCGCTAGGGATTGGAGGCGCTCAGTATTGCGAGCAGCAAGCACTAAGTTATAACCTTTTTTTGCTAGTAAGTAGGCTGTCGCTCGGCCGATACCTTGTGAAGCGCCCGTAATTAGAGCAGTTGTCATCTGTTTAAGAGTTGAAGGATAGTAAATATTTAGTATTAATGTAGCAATTTATTTAAGTTTTGTAAAGTTTGCTTGACAAGAATGAATAGTATGTTGCTTTGATGGGCGAAGTCCATCCTACTCACTACTCCTAACTAAGAGGATTCCACTTTTTTCCACTTCTGAAGAGAAAGGGAAATGGCCAAACCCTTGAGATTCCAATACTTTTGGGACTGACATCACCCCTGACTTCTTCGTATTCTGAAGATGTAAAGAGGAAAGGGAGTTAACCCATCATGTCTAACACCACTGCTACCACCGCTATCCGCAACTACTGTCTTCTCGCTATTACTGTCGTTTTTATGACAATGGGATTAAGCAATAGCTTCAATCATTCCCATCGAGTCGCACAGCAAGAAAAACTGGATCACTATGGTCAATATGTGGGAGTTGGGTTAGTTGCTTTCTCTCAAAAAGCTTTACGTTAATGGTTATTTTCTCTTTTCCTCACCCAGAAAGATAGTTTTTTCCTCTTGCTAACGATCTCTACTATTTACAGTAGGGATTTTTCTTTGTCAATTTGATCTCTGGTTATTCTCAGTTTTTTTAAGGGATTTTTAGGAACTTCTCAGAAATGTCCCAGTACATCCTCAGAACTAAGGGGGATAGTAGAAGCATCGAAAACAAACAAGCCTTCCGTGGAGGAAAAAATTATGAAAACCGTTGCTCTTGCTGCTCTCTCTTCTATCGTTCTTGGTTCATTTACTACTCCTGTTTTAGCTGAATCAGTTGCTTTTAATCCTAATGCTCAATCTCGTCAAAGCGCTTATCAAACTCAACCCGTTAACCTCGTTGGTATCGCTTCTCAAGGATTTTTAGCAGAGCAAGGCATACCTAGTGGAGCTTTACTCCCTTATTCTGTTAAATCGGGTAAAGTAACGGCTGAATCTTTGGTCAAAGCTGCGATCGCACAAGGTCGTCTTTCTGCGGATACCCTGAACAACCGTTCCTATTTATCTGTGGTTGAACGGGAATTAAACAGCTTAGACCGAGACTAATAGTCTAACAGGTCGGTTGAGTCAAGTTTCGCCACAAACAACCGACTTTCTTTGATAAACTCTCTTGATTTTTTTACTGCTCATTAACATTTCTTATTGGGGGAAAAACCATGAAAATTTTAGGGTTAGCTTGATTTTTTCTGTCAACATGATCCGAATCAAAAAATAGACTCCCTGATCCTAGTCGGTAATCTATTACTTTGCAAGTCCCTTATCAAACAACAGAGGATGATTTTAAGGCAAATGTTCTGCTTTGAGGAGGCGATCGCTTTTAAACAAAACTTTTCCATCTACTGGATATGGCTAATCTTTGACG
>JBFRWQ010000501.1:0-3571 GCA_051439665.1 Microcystaceae cyanobacterium
CGCAGAGGATAAGGGTTGTTGAGAACTATATCCAATAGATTTAAGTAGATTAGAACGGATAACTGTATAGCTTGAACCTGTATCCACTAATAACTTAATTTTCCGAAGCTGATTATTATTACCACCGACAACCGCATTAACAACTAAACAGTTACCATAACGAGATAAGCGATAAATTTTTTCTTTTGTCATAACATTACAGCATAATCTTCGGGAATTGAACCTGTGTATTCAATGGCTAGGGATGGCATTTGAGTATAGTCCATTAAGGCTTGATCAATTGTATCTCGTTCGGGAGAATGAGCGAGAACTTTTCCCTTAATCACATTAAAATCTTGATCAGATTCGTTATCAATTATAATTACCCATTGATTCGGATAAGTTTGGCGAATTTCTTCAATGGTCATGGCTTTAGCGTACTGTTGTGTGCTAACCATTCTTGATTGTATTCCCATAATATCTAGTATCTCTTAGATTTTATCTCAAAGGTTGTCGTAACATTAATGCCTTGACTACGAAGGGCTAGGGCAACATCAGGGTCAACATTTTCATCGTTATATGGTATTGTGTCTTTACTGTCATTATCTATTAAAATGATTAAAACCTCAGCATTCCAACAGGCCATTGAAACGGTTGAAGCCTTGTCTCCTGAAGAACAAGTCATGTTAGTTGAAATTATGCAAAATCGTTTACAAGAACAAAAACGACAAGAATTGTTAGAGAATATTGCCCAATCAGAACAAGATTATGCAGAAGGGAATGTTGATCGAGGGTCAGTTAGTGATTTAATGAAGACTTTAGATTAATGCGAGAATTAGTTTGGACTGCTAACTTTACCCGTCAACTTAAACGTTTAGTCCGTCAAAACCCACAAATTAAAAAGACGGTTGAACAAACCTTAGAAAGATTAACGAATGATCCCTTTGATCCTAGCTTGAAGACTCATAAGCTTAAAGGTCAACTGGCCAATAAATGGTCATGTTCCATTGACTATAGTAATCGTATCGTTTTTCAGTTTATGGATAATCCTGAGAGAAAAACTGAAGAAATTGTACTGTTAGCAATTGGTTCACATGATGCAGTTTATTAACACGCTTTAAATCTTAAAAATACTTATTCAGACAATAAAAGGAAGGCTCTTATAGCAGTCATCAGTGATCAGTCATCATCCTGTAAATCCTTAAATCCTGAGAATCTTGATTCAGACAACAAAAGGAAGGCTCTTATAACCTTCCTCACAACCTGAATTCATAATTTATAATTCATAATTCAGAATTTATTTGCGTTTGCGAGTGACAACCCCTAACAAACCTACCCCAATTAAGCCTAACAGGGTACTAGGTTCGGGTACAGATTCAGAGGGTACTTCTTGAAATAAACGAAACTCTTGTCCATTTGACCAAGTAAATGTCTGTGGTGTCGTATCTATTCCTAAACTAGCGATCGTTCCAGCATAAGTAGCAGTCGCAACAAAGTCAGAGGGGATGGGGTTGGATGCTAAAGTATAAAGTAGTCCACCCGAACCTCTCAAGTTAATAAAGGGATTACTGGGACTTAAGTTGGAAGCGAATGTGCTATTTCCACCGGTTCCAAAGGAGAACGTTGGAATAATGAAAGCAGGTGCCGGCCAATTTGTTGTGGTATCTGTAGATCCAGTATAGATAATAGTACCATCTTGAGGTCTTATAGCGGTACTAAAAGAATCACCATCCCCACTTGGAGTTAAGCCAGATGTGGTAAAGTCAATACCCGTTAGGGTAACAGTGGTATTTACCCCATCGTCGGTAGCGTTAAAAAAGAGAGCCGCTTGAGCAGAGTTACCCACTAAAAGGGTACTCGCAGAGACACCGAAAAAGGTAAGGGCGGTTAATATAGATTTGTTGATCATTTTTCCAAAAATTAATGTGTAAGTTAATGACAATCAAAAATGGGGATTATTCCCTGTGCTTATCTTTGAGAAAGGGTAAACGCTCGTATTCTACCCCCCCCTCTCATTTTGTCAAGTAAACTATTATTTTTAATAGATAAAGGCAGATAAAGCCACTCAGAGAGAGAATTAAGGGTTTAGGTATTTATCCACAGCGCAGAATCTTAAATTCATCTTTAATCATTAAGTATTTACTGAATATTGGGGTAGGGATTTCACCTTGTAACGATGGGTTGAGGATGGGGAGAACTTCAACCTTCTGACTTTTCCCTGTGTTATTATGCTAGGGTGGCGAAATAAAGCTACTCCTTGATAATTTTCTCTTAAAATACTAATGACACTCTCAGAATTAATCTATCAAAAAATGACTGTTCTTTCTGATGATGAGCAACAGAAAGTCCTGACCTTAATTAACCGTATGTTAGGGCAAAAGCCTGATCAAGAGAACCAAGACTGGAATCAATTTTCCCTAGAGCAAGCGATGCAAGGATTAGAAGATGATAACCTTCCAGACTATACAGAGGATGATTTAAGAGAAAAATGGCAATAGCAGGTCAAATTGTTTTATTTGAGTTTCCTCAAACCAACTTGGTACAAGGCAAACTTCGTCCCGCCCTTTTAATCAAACGGCTACCGTCGGTTTATGATGACTGGCTCACTTGTATGATTTCTACGAAAAAAGGGCAAGAAATTGCTGAGATTGACGAAATTATCTCCCCTAATGATGATAGTCTGGAATTTAAACAAACAGGTTTAAAAGCAGAAAGTGTGATTAGAGTTTTAAGGTTAGCGGTGGTATCAGAACAAATATTACTAGGAACAATTGGCACAATCTCTCCTGAAAGACTCAATCGAATTCAACTCAATTTAGCTAACTGGATTGTGAATTAGTTCTTTCATCTTTACCCTCATCTTCAACCTTTACTCTTTGTTTGGTTTCCTTTGTCAACTCAACCTACGATTAATAAAAATTAAACTTTAATGGGGATATTAATTTCTACATAATCACAAAGAGTTGTCCCAGATGGAATAGGTTCTGAATCTTCTAACATTCCTTCAAAATGAAATAAAAGTGCTTCTTGTATTTGTTGTTTTACTTCGTCTAAAGTCGAACCTGTTGCGACACAACCGGGGACATCGGGAACATAAGCTGCATAATTGTTTTCTGCTTTTTCAATTAAAATGGCATAACGCATTAGTTTTCTCCTTTAATTTGAGCTTGTTTTAAGATACTGTTTAATGTTCCGGGAGGCAATTCATCAGATGGTTTACCCGGTACAGTGACTTTTCCTGATTTCTGGCGATGTTTGTATTGACGATGTGACCCTTTCATTTTAATAAAGTACCAGCCATCCTGCTCAATTTTTTTAATAACATCTCGAACCTTCATTTGCCTCAAATAATAACTGTGTTTGTTATTATAGATACTTTTACAAGATAGAGCAATTAAATTTCTTTAATAAGCATAATTATCTCCAATTGTCAAGAAAACTCTTATTTTTAACAGATAAAGTCAGATAAAGAAACTTAGAGAGAGAGTGAAGGGGTTAAGTATTTATCCACAGCGTCAAATCTTAAATTAATCTGTAATTATTAAGGATTTACTGAATATTGGGGTGAGGATTTCACCTTGTAACGTAGGGT
>JBFRWQ010000502.1:0-3072 GCA_051439665.1 Microcystaceae cyanobacterium
ATTGGATGTCAAGAATGAATCTTTTGAGATCATCCATGATCTCACTGGTTTTACCAACCTTGGTACTTCGTTAATTTGGACTCTATCAGATTTAGATTGGGTCGATACTCCTGGTATTGTCACAGGTGTTACTCTGACAGGTGGCAATGGAAATCCCAGCTTAATTACAGATACATCTTTTACTGATGATTCCATTACTATTAATATTTCTCCTTATAATACGCCTCCTGAACCGACCATCTCAACATGGACATTTGACATCCAAACCGAACATACTCCTCCTGTTCCCGAACCTAGTACAATCTTAGGATTATTAACCTTCGCAGGGTTAGGCTTAGGATCTCGTTTGAAGCAGCGTAAGTAATCAGGGTTTATTCCCTGATGTCCAACCCCTTTCTCTTGGGAGAGGGGCACTTTTTTAATTCGGGCTAAAGCCCAACAACAACACGACACCTTATCAATAATAAATGGAGGAAGACCTTAAATTCTCCCCCCATCAATAATCAATCTTTTAACCTCAAAGATTAACCTACAGGTTGCAGTTGCAAAGCATTCTCCTCAATAGAAGCTGTGATCTTGACTTTGCCATCTTCGTCAATATCTAGATTAGCAACTTGATTATCGCTTAAATGACCTGATAGAATCGCTTCGGCTAAACTATCTTCTAATAAGCGCATAATGGCACGACGTAAAGGTCTTGCACCATAACTGGGATCATAGCCTTCTTCTACGACTTTTGCCTTAAATGCGTCTGTTACTGCTAGGGTAATATTGCGTTGTTCTTGCAATAATTTAGCTGCATCATCTAAGAGAATATCGGCAATTTGGGTCACTTCTTCTTTGGATAGTTGACGGAAGACAATCACATCATCTAAACGATTCAAAAATTCAGGACGGAAAGATTGTTTGAGATCATCAAAGACTTGTCCCCGAATGCGTTGATATTGGGCTTCAGCCGCATCTTCGTTGACTTCAAATCCTAATCCTTTACCTCCTTTCTCAATGGCTTTTGAACCAATATTAGAGGTCATAATAATTAGGGTATTTTTGAAGTTTACCACCCGTCCTTTAGAATCGGTTAAGCGACCATCATCTAAGAGTTGTAATAACAAGTTATAGACATCAGGGTGTGCTTTTTCGATTTCGTCAAATAATACCACGCTGTAGGGTTGACGACGAACGGCTTCGGTTAATTGTCCTCCTTCTTCATAACCAAGAAATCCAGGAGGTGAACCGATTAACTTAGAAACGGTGTGCCGTTCCATGAATTCTGACATATCTAGGCGAATCATGGAATCTTCTGAACCAAAGAGGAATTTAGCAAGCGCTTTGGTTAATTCGGTTTTACCCACTCCTGTCGGACCAGCAAAGATAAAACTAGCAATGGGGCGATCGCTTGCTTGTAACCCCACTCTTGCCCGTCGAATAGCACGAGAAACGGCTTTAACTGCGTCTTCTTGACCAATTAAGCGCTCGTGAAGTCGAGCTTCTAGGTATAGTAAAGAGTCTGATTCAGCCTCAGAGAGTTTATAAACGGGAACCCCTGTCCAGTCGGCGACAATTTTAGCGATATCTTCTTCATCTACCACAGGAACAAGAGATTCAGGGTTAATTAAGGAGGTATCGGGGTCATCATCTGGATGAGCGGTCATCGAATGACGAATATGGAGACAAGATCCTGATTCATCCATGAGATCGATCGCTTTATCGGGTAAAAAGCGGTCAGAAATGTAGCGATCGCTCAACTTAACGGCTGCTTCAATTGCTTTAGGAGTATATTTAACATTATGGAAGGCTTCATATTGTTTTTGTAAACCCAATAAAATCTCAATGGCTTCATCTACTGAAGGTTCACCGACCATGACAGGTTGAAAACGACGTTCGAGGGCTGCATCTTTTTCAATATATTTACGATACTCATCGAGGGTCGTTGTTCCTAAGCATTGCAATTCCCCACGGGCTAAAGCAGGTTTCAACAGATTGGCTGCATCTAAGCTTCCACCCATTGAACCGCCCCCGACTAGGGTATGGATTTCATCAATAAAGAGAATAATATTGCCTTTTTTCTGAACTTCTGTGACGATTGCTTTTAAGCGCTCTTCAAACTCTCCCCGAAAGCGAGTTCCTGCTACTAATAGCCCCATATCAAGGGCAATCACTTGTTTATCGTGGAGGAGAGGAGGAACTTCTTGATCAACGATGCGTTGGGCTAACCCTTCAGCGATCGCTGTTTTACCCACACCAGGTTCTCCCACTAAGACTGGGTTATTTTTGGTACGACGGCCTAAGATTTGGATGGTACGTTCTACCTCTGTTGTCCGTCCCACCATTGGGTCAAGTTTGCCTTCTTGTGCTTGTTTAGTGAGGTTAAAACCAAAATTTTCTAGAGAAATCTGCTTTTGATCCGATGATCTGCCCATAAAGGGATTATCTTCCTCTGCACCTACCCCTACTGCTTGTTTTTCCCCTTCTTGTTTAATTAATTCAGTACGGAGTTTCTTAAGATCGACCCCTTGTTGAATAAGAAGTTTAGCAGCGACGGTATCAGGGTTAGCAATAATAGCAAGGAGTAAATGTTCGGGTGTTACCGATTTATCCCCTAATTGGCGAGATTCTCTTAAAGCTTGTTCTAAAATTCGTTTAACGGTTGGGGTAAAAGGAATATTAGCAGGAACATAACTTGCTCCTTGCTTAGTGAGGGTAGCGACAATTTTACGGGTTTTGCTTAACATCACCCCCAAATTCATGAGAATGATTGCCGCATTTGACGTTCCCTCGCCTAAGATTCCTAATAATAAGTATTCTGTGCCCACCATGTCCTGTTTGGCACGACGTGCCTCTTCTTGGGACATCATAATGGACTTGATGGCTTTATCACTAAAATATTCAAACATAATGATGGCGATTTAGGATTGTTACATTTCTTTATCTTAGGGGAAATCTTAACACACCATTGAACGGGTATCAGTCTTAATTGGTTCGGGTTTCACTGTCACACCTGTGAGGGAGTGTGGGAAGAGAGGGGAGTGTGGGGAGAGGGGGAAGTGTGGGAAGTGTGGGAAGTGTGGGAAG
>JBFRWQ010000503.1:0-2875 GCA_051439665.1 Microcystaceae cyanobacterium
ATGATCAAACTATTCATACAAGTGTCCTTACTTCGTCCTCACAACGTCCTTGCTTCGTCCTTACTTCGTCCTTTCCTTGTCCTTTAGTGCTTTTTTCCCCTACTAATTGAAAATTCTCAAGGATGACGATATATACAAAAGATGTTTAAATGGAGAGATGGCAATAGCAAGTCAAATTGTTCTATTTCAGTCGTCAATTAGACCATGAGATTTAATCGAATTACCGTTAATCCCAACCAAATGGGAGGTGTTCCCTGTATTCGTTCTCTGAGAATTCCAGTACCTACTATCATTGGAATGTATGCTGAAGACATGAGAGATGAGGAAATATTAGAGAGTTATCCTGATTTAGAACAAGAAGATTTAAGGGAAGCGTTGCAATATGCTGCAAGCGCTTTGCAAGAGCGAGAATTGCCCTTATTAAGTAACTGCTCACCGCAATAAAAAAGGAAGGCAATTAAACCTTCCTCACACTTAATATTTTAATGAATTATTGGCTAACAGTGATACAGGCATCTTGCCTGTGACAATTCTGTAATTGTTAGTTTGGATAATTATAATTTGCCAAATTCATCCATGTGTGGGAACCAACAACACCATCCTCAAACAGCGCATCATCATGTTGAAATTGTCGCACCGCATTATCAGTCACAGCATCAAATATACCATTGACATCATCGCTTGATAGATAACCATAGAATACGAGAAGTCTTTGTAGAATCGCTACTTCGATACCTTGATCATCTTGAGTTAGGGTTAGTGAATCACTCAAGTTGTTTAATAGTTTACTCCGTTGGGACAAAGAAATTGTTTCTAGCATCATATCACCTCATATTGTTGTTAAAATTGGGACGCTTGGGTTATTATCATCATTTAGAATCCAATAACCCTAGTTTAGCACTCATTATTCCACAATTAGCTGGGCGTTAAGACTGATTGCATTAGCCAAATTGTAGTAATTAGGAGATGTTTTCTGCACAAATTCATGAATTTTTTGAAATTGCTCTGGCGTACCATCCCCCTTAATATGCACTGTATAGGATAGATTTTCATAACCAGGGGGAATTTGGTCATCAATTGCTAGAAAACCTCGTAAATCAAGCTGTCCTTGGCTTTCAATCTCTAATTTCTCTAGCTTAACCCCATTGAGAGCAGCGCCAGCTACATAACCGACGATCATACAGGCATTTAGCGCTCCCATCAGATATTCTTGAGGGTTAGGATAATGATTTGTACCGAGAAGTTCTAGGGGTTCATCAGCACGGAAAGTAAAGTCCCGTTTGATCTCTTCCTCTCCAAGAGTAATCGTTTCTGTCTTTGTTTCGCTGACTGTTTGTCCTTGCCAAGTGCTTTTAACCTTAAATTTGGTTATTCCTTGCGCTGGCTCTTGCTGAATTGCTTTTACGGTTTTATTTAACCCATCGATATCGATTCCATTGAGATTGGCGGTTGAGGTGAGAGATGTTGTAGTCATTATGAACTCCTTAATTGAATAAAGTATGGGTAGGGACGGGCAGGTTTAAAACCTGCCTCTATATAGAAAGGGATGTTTAGCAATATTGCTGGGAAAAAGTGGTTAAGCGCTCTATCTGATCGGGAATTAATTCCTGAAACGTCTGAAGAACGTTACGATGGGTTAACCCTGAACCAATTAATGTCCATTGATAGGATTTTTGCTGAATCGATGTTATCTCCTCGATTTCACTTTCGCTGAATATCCGTCCTGTCACATCTGAGAGACTTTCCATGTCTAATTGCACCTGCATCATAAATCCTCCATTAAGCAATTCGACAATTTTGAAGAAATCTTCCACTCCTTGATTGATACTCTCATTATCTAGGGTATTAACTAGCTGTTTCACCATTAGAGTATCTAATTGAGCGTGTTGTGCTTCTTCTAACCAATGATGTTTGAGCAGACTACAAAATTGAGGGTCAAGATTATCACGGTGATTATCTCGTACCGTTTCTAGGTAATGATATTGTGTCATCCATTCGATGTAGAGAATCGCCAAAATCACTCCTAATGGATGATGCTGCATGACTGCTTTAACAATATCTTCAACTGGACCAATTACACCGCATTGAGAGCCGAAACCTTCCTCAAATTCGGCGGCAAACCGACGAAACAAGTTAATATGTTTACTTTCTTCTTCTGCGAAGTGTAACAGCGCTTGACTTGCTGTGATGTCTTCTAAACCTGTTTGAGCCACATGATTGATCACTGTTGGCACAACAAATTCTTCCGCTAAACCAAAAATGTGTAGGTAACTGTTACCCCGAATTTGATTGAGTAAAAGTTTTTCTCCTTCATTTAAGCATGAAATCTTCTCGACTTGTGCTAGGGTTTCTGGCAAAAAGCGTTGACTAAAATTCAGTTTTTTCTGATCATTGATGATATCTTCGATCTGCCAGTTTACTTTAGAGGCTCTTTGGAGGATGGATTCGTAAGAATAGGTCGTCATGTTTGTTCTCCTAAACTTTTTTCTGGTTTCTGTTATCAGACTATCTACCTCTGTGTCCTTGCTTCGTCCTCATAACGTCCCCACAATGTCCTTTCTTCAGCGTGATCACCTCCGTCGCTCTCTCTTCTTTTTTTTCCCTCTTGGTCTCTTTTTTTCCTCCCCATTCTCGAACCGATAGTGGGACTTAAACAAGAAAAAAAGCAAGAGAGGTGTATAATTATGATAGAAAGACGATAGAAAAAAATATTATGGGCATCCAGTGCCAATTTTTTAATCATTAGGTGATCAATGATTAATACTTAATCAAGCTGTGAGCAAGATTGAATATTGAATTAGTAACGAGTAAGCTGCTCGCACTCCTAATCATCTCATCAATCTTCTATCTTCTATGATGTCTTAATCTGCGATCG
>JBFRWQ010000504.1:0-2524 GCA_051439665.1 Microcystaceae cyanobacterium
TGCCTAAGCTAAATTCTCATCTACATTAAATAAGCAATTTTAATTCCCCTAAATGATACTGAGCGCTTTAATCTGGATCCCTTTTCTTGCTGCTATCTTTATTGGTTTATTACCTGAAAAACTAGCGTCTGTCCGTTGTCGCTCTGTTGCTTTAGGTATCTCTGCTCTAATTATTAGCTTAAATGCTATTCTTGCCTTTTTCTTTGAGGCCAATAACCCTGATCTACAATTTAGTGAATCCCTCAACTGGTTACCTAATATCGGACTGAGTTATCATCTTGGAATAGATGGCCTCTCTTTTCCTCTGATCTGTCTTAATAGTTTTCTCACCCTGATTGCTATCTACTGCACCAGTCCCCAAATTAGACGACCTCGCCTTTATTATGCAATGATTTTCCTCCTCAGTGGTGGGGTGTCGGGTGCATTTTTAGCCCAGGATTTACTGCTCTTTTTCCTTTTCTATGAAGTCGAAATTGTCCCTCTTTATCTCCTGATTGCCATCTGGGGAGGGCAACGTCGGGGCTATGCAGCCATGAAATTCCTGCTTTATACTGCCTTATCAGGTATTTTAGTGCTAGTTTCTTTCTTAGGTTTAGCATGGCTATCAGGAGCATCTACTTTCGACTATCATCTCCTCCGTTCCCATACCTTACCTGTTGATCAGCAATTACTGCTCTTAATCCCTCTTCTGATCGGTTTATTGATCAAAATTCCCATTTTTCCCTTCCATACATGGCTACCTGATGCTCACGTTGAAGCTTCTACCCCTGTCTCCATTTTATTAGCAGGGGTGATCTTAAAGTTAGGGACTTACGGACTACTACGCTTTGGTCTTGGTTTATTTTTAGAGGCATGGATGTCTATTGCGCCGTGGATGGCGACTTTAGCAGCGATTAGTGCGTTATACGGCGCTTGTTGTGCCATTGTCCAGAAGGACATGAAAAAGGTGGTGGCCTATTCTTCTATTGCTCACATGGCCTATATCCTATTAGCGACAGCAGCCACCACTCGGTTAAGTATTGTGGCCGCAACAGGTCAAATGGTGGCACATGGCTTAATTTCTGCTCTTTTGTTTCTCTTAGTGGGAACGGTTTATAAAATCACAGGTAGTCGCAATGTCGATTATCTACGGGGTTTATTAAACCCAGAAAAAGGCTTACCTCTGACAGGGAGTTTAATGATATTAGGGGTGATGGCTAGTGCAGGAATTCCTGGCATGGCGGGATTTATTGCCGAGTTTTTGGTTTTTAGGGGCAGTTTTCCTGTTTTTACCCTGCAAACCCTATTCTGTTTAGTGGGGAGTGGCTTAACGGCGGTCTATTTCTTGTTGATGATTAATAAGGTCTTTTTTGGCCGCTTAACCCCAGAATTATCCCAATTACCTCGTGTTCTTTGGTCTGAACGCATTCCTGCCATCGCACTTTCTTTGTTGATCGTGTTTTTTGGACTACAACCGACTTGGATGGTACGTTGGAGTGAACCCCAAGCTGTGTTACTGTTGACAACTCCAAGCAATGGGGAAATAACTGGGTTTGAGAACATAAAGAAAATTAAGCGCAAGAATCTACAAGTTAAGCAAGAAGTGAATAGTCGAAAACTGGATACCTCCTTAAGCTAAGGGTGTTGTTGTTTATTGAAGAGTATTCCATGTTTGCAGATAGCATCTTTCCCCTGACTTTAAGTGTCGCCACCTTATTATGTTCTTTAGTTGCTGGTTTTCTGTTAGCCTTTGTTTTAGTTGTTATGCCAGGGATCCAGCGCTTGAATGACCGAGAATTTATTCGAGCTTTTCAGGTGATTGATGGCATTATCCAAAATAATCAACCGATTTTTGTGTTTATCTGGCTTGGTTCAATCTTGTTTTTGCTCACTTCAGTTTTACTTGAGATCAGACAATTTAATGGCATTGTACACCCACTCATCATTGTCGCTTCAGTTATTTATCTTTTCGGTGTTCAATTACCGACTTTTACAATTAATGTTCAGCTGAATAATCAACTACAAGCGTTAAATGTTGAGCAAATGAACGATTCAGCTTTAAAAAGCGCTCGTCTCAAGTTTGAACCCCGTTGGAATCGATGGAACTCCATCAGAACACCTTTTGCTTGTTTGACATCTGCTTTATTAATAATTTTGCTTCTAGTCATTTAATCATAGTGGAGAGTAGATGTAGGTTGGGTTAAGGCACGAAACCCAACACAACCCCATTCTGATACAGCTAATTTGGTTGATTAGGAAAAAGGGTTTGTAGTAAGCCCTTTAGGGCGAAGATTAGGGCTAAAGCCCAACAACAGTAATTCCTATTACCTTATTGATTGATAAGTTAATCTCCCCACATTTCTCACTGAGCAACAAAACTCATCTTGAAATCGTCACATCTATCCAGACTTACTCCTGATTTGGTGAACAGTGGTGTGATGAAATTCTATCTTCAGAAAACAGGCGATCCTCTCTTACAACCGCTAGAATCAGCTAAAATTCAAGTACTAGCTGAGAAATATCGCATTCTTGCCCAATCTTATCT
>JBFRWQ010000505.1:0-4488 GCA_051439665.1 Microcystaceae cyanobacterium
ACAAAGATTCTATGGTAAATTAACGAAGTACCTACAACAGATCAATTATGGGTTATCGGCATCTACAAAGATTATTGCGTTTGTCACTCAGTTTCTTATTAGGAAGTTGTCTATTGATCGGACTTCACGCTTGTCAACCCAAGCCAACCCCTACTCCTACGGCAGTTTCACCCCAACCCCCAGCCCCTCAAGTTGCATCTAACTCCTTACCCTCACAAACTAAGGCAATTCTTACCAGTGTAAAAGGGGATCAGCTTTATAATCCACCCAGGGGAGACTTACGACTGGTTGTGATTAGCGATCTCAATGCAGCTTATGGCTCAACCGACTATGACCCCGAAATTGACAAAGCAATGGACTTATTACCCTTGTGGCAGCCTGATCTAGTTTTATGTAGTGGCGATATGGTGGCAGGGCAAAATCTAACTTTATCAGAAGAGCAATTAAAAGCGATGTGGTCTGCTTTTGACGATCATCTGGCATTACCGTTAAGACAAGCAGGTCTTCCCTATGGAATTACGATTGGCAATCATGATGCTTCAAGTGCAATGAGTGTATCAGGAAACTTTTTATTTCAGCGAGAAAGAGATGTTGCGTCTAATTATTGGAATAATCCTGACCATGCACCAGGGATAGAGTTTGTCGAACGTTATGAGTTTCCCTTTTACTATACGTTTAAATCTGAAGACGTTTTCTTTTTGGCTTGGGACGGTTCTTCCTCAAGGATACCCAATGAGCAACTGGAATGGGTCAAAAGAGCGCTTTCTAGTCCCGAAGCTCAATCTGCCAAGCTCAGAATAGTACTAGGACATTTACCCTTATACGCTGTTGCGGTTGGCCGTGATAAGCCTGGTGAAGTGATGAATAATGCTGATCAATTAAGAGAAATGCTGGAACAATACGATGTTCATACTTACATCAGTGGTCATCATCACGCTTACTATCCCGCTCATAAAGGGGATTTACAGCTTCTAAACATGGGCATTTTAGGCTCTGGTCCTCGTCCTTATCTTGATAGTCAGTTATCTCCTCAGAAAGCCTTAACGGTGGTTGATATTAATTTTGATTCTTCTGAAATTACACGCTACACCACTTATGATGTGCAGACTTTAAAACTGATCGAATTAGAACAACTTCCCCGTTTTTTAAACGGACACAATGGAATGGTGCTGCGACGTGATCTTAAAATGAGCGATATAACCCAGAAGGAACAAAAGAGTTGTATTCTTGAACTGGGTGAGGATTTATGTCATGCGTGATACCAAATCCGTTTGAATAACCATTGGATTGACACAATTAAAATGAGGCAATAGATTTTTCGCTATTTCTATGATTTGATGGGCGAAGCCCATCCTACAATGTATAAGTTCTGCTTATCATCACAAAGTCGGGAGAGCCTTGCTGTGCCTAATTTATCCTACAGATTATAAGTTTTGCTCAAAAGAGCGTGATTTGGAATCAAGACTAACTTGTAGGTAGTTAAGAATTTTTTTAACTCCCCAGGTAAGATTCGAACTTACGACCAATCGGTTAACAGCCGACCGCTCTACCACTGAGCTACTGAGGATTGCTGACAACGGAAATCCATTATAGCCAGAATCTTTTTTGATTGACAAGTCTTTGTGCCAAATTTCTTAATAAATCTCAACACTCAGTCCCGTCAATGAGGGCTGGTGGGGTTTATGGTAGAAATAGAATCAATCATTCTTACTCCTCTATGCTGACCTATCATAGTCGTCCGGTTTGTTTATCCTTACTTTCGACAGACCTTCCTCTTCTTTCTAGCTTGGAAACGTCGGCTACCCTCTATCAAAAGGATACTGAGCGCTTTCACCTGTTACTTAGTCAGTGTGATATTCCTCTCTCTTGTATCGATGTTCCTGCTCCTGATTCTAAGGATAAACAACTACTCTGGCTGGAAATTTCCCCCTATCGAGTCATTATGACCATGCAAGGTCGTAAAAACTTTGCTTATCGTCATTTTTGGGAACAAGGAGTCTATGGTGTCAGTCGTTATTGGTTTAATGAAACTGATTCTTCTTCACCGATTCAATCGTTCCGTCTTCGCAATTATACCCGTAGCTTGACCCTAGAAGGGAATGAATTACCCCAATTTTTACGAGTTGAGTATGAATTATGGACAGGATCACTCTGTTTAGGTCATTATGTTTTACACTTAGAGATTTTTCATTAACTTAACCAAAGCGCTCCCCCAATCATTAAAACAATCATCCCTAAAGCTAACCAAATAAATCCATTATCCTTGGTATTGACTTGGGAGAGATCAACAGACTCTATTTTGTATCCAGAGGGGGGAGTAGGAGATTTAGGCGGTTTCTGAGACACATACTTAGGTTTAGCCGTGTCATTAGCTAGGTTAGGAATTTGGGTCATCCATTCGGCAGGGCGCTGCAGACGGGGCGCTTCTAGGATATAGAGCAAATACTTGCCTTTTTCACTCAAATATGGATTAGGATGAGTCGCTAATTGACGACACATAGCGATCGCACTTCCACTGTCTCCCACTGCTTGGTAAGCCGTAATTAAAGAGATACAGGCTTCTCCTCCTAACTTCGTGTTAACGGAGACTATTTCGATCGCCTTTTCTAAGTTTTCAACGCTGAGGCGATATTTTCCCCGTTCTAGCGCTGCTTGTCCTGTTTCGTAGTAGGTATAAAATTGTTGCTTGCGAGTATCGGTCATCACATTCAATGGTCAAATATATCAATCTTATTATCATAACTGCGATCGCTTTTGAGCAATGTATTGACAAAAGTGTGTACTTATGTATGGTAAAGATTAAAAAATCCTTTAGTCAAATGTTGAAAACTATCTTAAGATTAACAGGTAAGTTGAGTTAATTATTTTAGAGACTCACCAGTAAAAATAAAGAAATAGATTAGGAGGACCTTCTATGGCACTCGTACCCATGCGGCTGTTGCTAGACCATGCGGCTGAAAATGATTATGGTATTCCCGCTTTTAACGTTAACAATTTAGAGCAGATCCTCGCAATTATGGATGCTGCGAATGAAGCTGATAGTCCCGTTATTTTACAAGCATCTCGTGGTGCGCGGAAATATGCTGGCGAAAACTTCCTCCGTCACCTGATTTTAGGTGCTGTTGAAACCTATCCCCACATTCCTGTGGCCATGCACCAAGATCACGGTAACAGTCCTGCGACCTGTTACTCTGCTATCCGCAATGGTTTTACCAGTGTTATGATGGATGGTTCTCTTCAAGAAGATGCTAAAACCCCTGCCAGCTTTGAGTATAACGTTAACGTTACCGCAGAAGTGGTTAAAGTTGCTCATGCAGTTGGTGCTAGTGTTGAAGGCGAATTAGGCTGCTTAGGTTCTCTTGAAACTGGACAAGGGGACAAAGAAGATGGTCACGGTTTTGAAGGAACTTTATCTAAAGATCAATTACTCACCGATCCCGATGAAGCAGTAGAATTCGTTGAACGGACTCAAGTAGATGCGTTAGCTGTTGCGATCGGAACCAGTCACGGCGCTTACAAATTTAGCCGTAAACCCACGGGTGAAATCCTCGCTATCAGCCGTATCGAAGAAATTCACAAACGTCTTCCTAACACCCACTTAGTAATGCACGGATCTTCTTCCGTTCCCCAAGAGTGGATTGATATGATCAACGAATACGGTGGTCAAATTCCTGAAACCTACGGTGTACCCGTTGAAGAAATTCAAAAAGGAATCAAGAGTGGAGTTCGTAAAGTTAACATCGACACCGATAACCGTTTAGCGATTACTGCTGCGATTCGTGAAGCAGGTGCTAAAGATCCTTCTAACTTCGATCCTCGCCACTTCATGAAGCCTTCTATGAAGTACATGAAGCAGGTTTGTTTAGATCGTTACCAACAATTCCAAACTGCTGGAAATGCAAGCAAAATCAAGCAAATGACCCTTGATGATTATGCTGCTAAATACGCTAGTGGTGAATTAGCAGCTTCCGTGAAAACCGCAGTTGGTGTATAATTATATGCTCAACGTTAGTTCAATCGGACTCACGTTACTCAAAAAACAAAATTGATTACAAAACAGGGTAACTTCAAGTAAGTTGCCCTTTTTTACTTTTAACAGATAGGAGGAAGAGGGGGGAGTGTGGGGCTTACAAGGGTAGGTTTTATAAGTTGGATTTGATATTAGATGGGATTAACGTGACCACATTTTCCTAAGTTTGTCGTAATTATCGAATTTGTTCTACAATCTCTTCAGTTGGTGTTTAACCACTGACTCAAAAAAAACAAAATTGATTACAGGGAAGCTTCTAGTAAGTTACCCTGTTTTATTTTTTATATACCTCAGTGATCAGTTTTCAGGTTTGTGGGTTTCAACTATTCCTATACCCCCCCTCTCCCCACACACCCCACACCCCCCACTCTACCTACAGTAGGTTTTATAAGTTAGTTTTGATATTATACGGGGTTAACGTGACCACATTTTTATTAGTTTTGCGTAATTTTAGGGGT
>JBFRWQ010000506.1:0-4613 GCA_051439665.1 Microcystaceae cyanobacterium
CTCTTGGTGTATTAACCCGTAAACGCAAAAAAAGCTAAAGAGATTTAACCTAATCCTCTCCATAGAAGGAAAAAAGACTATTTTGCCTGATTCTTTCTCTTGATCTTTCCCTATGTTCAATTTTGTCAACTTTACCTTATCCAAAGATACTCTAATGAATAAGATTAAATCAACTCAAATCAAAGCTTTTAGCTTTGGTGCAAGCATTTTCACCTTAGCTACTATCTTAGGCTCTACTCAGAACGTGAATGCTGCCACTTTTAACTTTTCCTTCACCAATGTAGAGGGACCAGTCAGTGGTACAGTAGAAGGAACGATTGAGTTACCTGATGGTGATGGAACTTTTGCCGCAACTTCTGTTATAGTAAATTCTGCTCCTCCTGCATTAGGTTATACTACTCCATTTGATGTTTTTGCCACATTTGCTATCGAACTGACAAATAGTTTTACTGTAGTTAGCGGAGAGATTGATGCCTTAGCTAGTTCATTTGGAGTTGCTGAGATGGGTGAAGCGTTTGTGTTGAATTTTTCCACTACTGGTAGCGTACTAAGTCTTGCAGGTAGTGGTTTTACAAGTAGTGGAGTGAGAGATACAGACAATTCAACCCTTATTTATTCCTCTGTACCTACAGCAACTACCCCAGAACCCAGTGCTATTTTAGGCTTATTAGCAGTGGGTTCTCTTGGTGCATTGACCCGTAAACGCAAATAAATAATCGGCATCAATATTTTCAAGTTAAGTGTGAGGAAGGTTGAATTTAAGAGCCTTCCTTTTTTGGCGTGAGTATGATGACAGCCAAAATCGAAAAGTGTACTAGAGTAAAAATATTCTATTAGAAAAATATGCTTTTCATCAATTTCTACGTCGTTCAAAAATTAGTCTTTTGCCTGATAACATTGCTCAAGAAATTGCTAAAAATCCAGTTATATGTAGAGGAGCAAGGGTTGTGCCTCCATATATTCTCGATACTGACCATATTTCCCTAATTCTTCGCAATCATCCCCAAGTTATTGCTAATGCGTCCCTTCATTCAATTAGCGTTACAATCATTACTGTTATAGAGATAGTCAAGGCCATATTTTATTAGAGTCTGAACAATGACACCTAAACTGTCACTGATGACAAATAATTAGTAACTGTGCATCTTAATATAAATCGGGATGACAGGATTTGAACCTGCGGCATCCTGCTCCCAAAGCAGGCGCGCTACCAAGCTGCGCTACATCCCGTAACGTTCGCCTTATCTAGTATAACCTAAATTTGAAGATTTGAGGAAGGTTTGAGAGAATCAATCCATCTCCTCCCCACCTTCCCTCTAACTCAAACGTTAATATTCAGGAACATTGGAGTCAATTTCTTTACTCCATGCTGTAATCCCGCCTTTAACATTAATTCCTTCAATTCCTGCTTTTTGAAGAATGCCTAGCGCTTTCGCTGACCTTCCTCCCATCTTACAATGAGCGATTAAACGATGACCATTGAGCAGTTCTTTAACCTTCTCTACCCCTGGTCCATTTTCAATCTCAGGTAAAGGAACGAGGACAGCGCCTGGAATACAAGCAATTTGGTATTCATTGGGATTGCGAACATCAATGAGAACATAATCCTCAGCGTCACTATCTAACAGCGCTTTTAACTCAGTCACACTCATCTCAGGGACATCTTGCTGTGCTTCCTGCGCCTTAGCTTGAGGAATGCCACAAAACTGCTCATAATCGATTAATTTCTCAATTACGGGGCGCTCTGGGTTAGGCCGTAGCTTTAATTCTCGGAAAGAAAGATCCCAAGCATTAAACAGCAGTAAGCGCCCACTAAGGGTATTTGGTGCGCCTAAGATAATCTTGATCGTTTCTGTGGCTTGAATCGTGCCAATAATCCCAGGTAAAACCCCTAATACACCCCCTTCCGCACAGGAGGGAACCATGCCTGGTGGGGGAGGTTCGGGATATAAATCACGGTAATTTGGACCCCCTTCATAGTTAAAGACCGTTGCTTGCCCCTCAAAGCGGAAAATTGAGCCGTAAACATTGGGTTTATCTAAAAGGACACAAGCATCATTAGTGAGGTAACGAGTCGGAAAATTATCAGTCCCATCGATTACAACATCGTAGGGTTTAATAATATCGAGGGCATTTTCTGAAGATAAGCGAGTTTCGTAGAGATCAACTTGGCAGTAGGGATTAATCTCTAAAATACGACTTTTAGCAGATTCAATTTTCGGTTTACCGACCCAAGATGTACCGTGAATGATTTGACGTTGTAAATTGGAATGATCAACAACATCAAAATCAACAATCCCCAAGCGACCAATTCCGGCAGCTGCAAGGTATGAAATCAGGGGAGAGCCTAAGCCACCTGTTCCAATACAAAGGACACTGGCTGCTTTAAGCTTTTTTTGCCCATCTAGTCCAACTTCGGGCAGGATAATGTGACGGGCGTACCGTTGCAACTCCTCTTTTGAGAGTTGTATGTCTTTTAAGTTAGGATTGAGCATAGATGTACTAAAATCATCATAATTTTGGTTGCGTTTGAGGGGCGCACGACTCCTTATCATAGCAAAATTTTTCCATCGCTAACTTAGTCTCACTCCCCCCAAAGCCAGTTCTACCATTGCTACTTAGTGGTGATGATGACCATGACTGTGACTATGATCATGATCGTGGTGATGATGGTGATGTTCCTGTGCAACGGGTAAACTAGGATTCACCGTTAGCGCTTGCTCTGATAACAGCGCATCAATATGATCATCTGCCCAATTTGCTGCCATTTGACAGAATTCGGCATTATCGTTAGCACAAGCCATCTGAATATAGGTAACATCAGGATTGCTACGGCGTAAACCCTCAATAATATGTTCTACATCCAGTAAAGTCTCATGATTTTCTGTGACAAAACCAATGGGCATAAATACCAGCGCTTTTGCCCCTAAATCAATTAAATTCTTCCCTGCTAAGTCTGCATTGGGTTGTGTCCACTTAATTAAAGGGGTTTGGTGGTTTAACCAACCAACAGAGATTAAAGGATAACGATGAATCAGTTTTTCTCGCACTAACTCATACAATGCTTGACTTTCATCAATGCCAGAAGTGAATCCTTTAGCTTCATGGGGACAACCATGATTCATTAAGATAATACCAATCTGAGAGGGTAAATAGGACTGGGAGAGACTCTTGGCAATTTCTTCCTCAACTAACTTCGCCATTAAGTCAATATAGGCAGATTCATTGTAAAAAGAAGGAATATAGCGAGTTCCTTTCAGCCAGTGTTCATCTCCTTGCATTCCCTTAGCTAAGGCTGCATTAACTTGTTCAACCGCAATACCACTGGTAAAAATAGAATCTACCACTAAAAGGGGGTAAATTAAGACCTTATCAAAGCCTTGCGCTTCAATTTCCCCTAAAACATCTTCAGGAAGGTGAGGTTTACAAAAGTTAAATGCTTTAAAGACTTGTATGCGATCGCCCCATTTTTCCTTTAATGCTTCTTCGATATTGGCACGTTGGCGCTCAAAAATAGCGTTATGAGGGGATATAAAATGATTATGTTGATGTTGCCATTCGTGAAGGTCAAAAATAGCTAATAGCTTTGCTAAAGGGGGATAAATCCATGTGGGGACGGGGGCAAATTTGGCTGTCAGGAGATTTAGCGCTTGTTCGTTGTAGTTGGCGAAATCTTCATAACTTTCTACTTCTCCATATCCCATCAACAAGACAGCTACTCTATCTTTTCTCGTCTCGGTTGATGGGGTTTGGGGACGTTGTTCAATCGCAACCATAAGTTTCTCCGATGGGGGATATTCTGCAAATTTACAATTGCTCCTATTCTAAGATACTATCCCCCCGTAGGGGATAATTCTTATTCTGAGGATCATGATTATTGTCAAGCTTAGTTGACAATGATGGGGGTATCGATTTTTCTTAATGAAAAAGACACTTTTCCCTAAGCAATACAGATATCTTGCTTGTGACAAGCTAGTAGGATGGGCTTTGCCCATCAAATCATCGAAAAATTGGGTCTGAAACCCCGTCCTTTTAGGACGGCTTTGCTGTTTAAGTCTAGCAGTTCACAGAAAAATGTGTTAAAATGTGAGGCATGGAAAAAGCCCACTCCTACCGATTTTACCCCACACCAGAACAAGAGTCGCTGTTGCGACGCACATTAGGCTGTGTAAGATTGGTTTACAATAAGGCTCTCCACGAAAGAACTCAAGGGTGGTACGAACGACAAGAAAAAATTGGATACGCTCAAACCTCCTCAATGTTAACGTCTTGGAAAAAACAAAAAGATTTAGACTTTTTAAATGAGGTAAGTTGTGTTCCCTTGCAACAAGGACTCAGACATTTACAAACAGCCTTTGCTAACTTTTTTACAGGTCGTACCAAGTATCCTAACTTTAAGAAAAAACATCAGGGAGGCAGTGCCGAATTTACCAAATCTGCCTTTAAATATAGAAACGGTCAGATTTATTTAGCTAAAAGTAAAGACCCGTTAAATATTAGATGGTCGAGACAGATACCAGACGGGTGTGAACCAAGTACGGTAACAGTTAGACTCCATCCGTCTGGGCGTTGGCACATTTCTATCAGATTTGATGACCCAACCATTAAACCTT
>JBFRWQ010000507.1:0-4171 GCA_051439665.1 Microcystaceae cyanobacterium
GCCTAAGCCAATCCGTGTGGTTATTGACACAAACGTTCTCTTTGAAGGATTAACCAAACAAGGAGGGATAGAAGGATTAATTATCGACGCATGGTTAGAAAAACTAATGACTGTCGTAATTTCCGACGCATTAGCCTATGAATATGCAGACGTATTATCTCGTAAGCTTTCTCCGCAACGTTGGTTAACCCTAAAACCCGTTTTAGCCAAATTATTAAAAATCGCTCAATTTACTCCCATCTATTATACATGGCGACCCACTTCTCCCGACCCTGGAGACGACTTAGTAATTGACTGTGGAATAAACGGAAACGCAATTATTATTACTTTAAACATTAAAGACTTTAAAAGAGCCCAAAAAGCGTTAGGATTACCTATTATGACCCCCCAAGAATTTGCCATTCAATTAATTAATCAATAGGAGGAATCAATGAGTCGTTTAACCGTCAGATTACCCGAAACCTTGCATCAACAATTAGTTAATCTTGCTCAAACAGAAGGAATTTCCTTAAATCAATATATTGTCTATTGTTTAACCCGTCAAGTAGAGAATGCTTATACAATAAAACTCTTCTCCGAAGAAGAAATTAAACAGCAAAATCAATCATTTTCTCACCTTCTTCAAGAATTAGGAGAAACCGATGATAAAACGATTCAAACTATTTTAGATCAACGAGAAGAAATTACACCTAATAATGAATCAGAACGAAAAATTATTGAACAATTAAACCATAAGATTAATCAAGCAAAATCTATATCTAACGCTTAATAAGTAACTGCTCACATTTATGTACTGAGGATTTTGTACGGCTAATAAAAAAGGTGGGCAAAGCCCACCCGACAATCATGATAATTGAATCATTAAAGTTGCTTAACTTCAGAAACTAAATCAGCAACTACTTTTGAAGCGCTACCAAACAGCATCATGGTTTTATCTTCGTAGAAAAGTTCATTATCTACGCCTGCAAACCCTGTGTTTAAGCTACGTTTAATCACGATAGTATGTTGCGCTTTATCCACATCTAAGATGGGCATTCCGTAAATTGGACTGGCTTTATCGTGATGGGCTGCTGGGTTAACCACATCATTTGCCCCAATCACTAAGGCAACATCTGTTCTGTCAAATTCAGGGTTAATGTCGTCCATGTCATAGAGTTGGGAATAGGGAACGTTAGCCTCAGCTAATAGCACATTCATGTGACCAGGCATCCGTCCCGCTACTGGATGAATAGCATATTTGACTTCTACATTCATTTTTTCCAGTTGTTCGGCTAATTCTCGCACAGAATGTTGTGCTTGCGCCACTGCCATACCATAACCAGGCACAATCACCACAGAACGAGCATATCCTAACATCATTGCCCCTTCTTCTGCATCGATAGACTTAGCGCTTTTATCCGTAGCGCCTGCTGCACCACCTGCCCCTGCTGCGCTTTCTCCTGTACCAAATGCACCGAAAAGAACGCTAAATAGGGAGCGATTCATGGCTTTACACATGATTTCGGTTAAAATAATCCCTGATGCTCCTACTAATGCCCCAGCAATAATCAGCATATTGTTAAAGAGGATAAATCCTGCGGCTGAAGCAGCTAACCCAGAGAATGAGTTTAACAAGGAGATAACAACGGGCATATCTCCCCCCCCAATGGGAAGGACAAAGAGAAGGCCAAAGACTAGGGATAAACCGATTAAACCGTAGAATAAAGCGGTTTCAGTGGGATGAAGAATTAAGTAACCACTGCCAACAAAAAAGCTGGCAAAGAGAAGGATATTAAAGGGTTGTTGCAAGGGGAAAGTAACAGGAGAACCAGAGACAATGCCTTGTAACTTCCCAAAGGCGAGTAAACTGCCTGTAAAGGTCACACCACCGATTAAAATCCCTAAAATAATCACTAATAGGGTGTCAAAAGACATGGCTAACCCATTGGTTAATAGTCTTTCATATTCCCCAACGGCAATTAAAGCGCTGGCAGCGCCCCCTAAACCGTTGAAAATACCCACCATTTGAGGCATGGCAGTCATCTCTACCTTCTGAGCAGCAATTGCGCCAATAATTGAGCCAATGACCACACCAATTAAAATCATGGTGTAATTTAACACACCTTGATTTAATAAAGTAGCGACAATGGCAATGAGCATCCCAAGAGAGGCAATAATATTACCTTGACGGGCAGTGGCGGGAGACCCCAACTTTTTCAGTCCGACAATAAATAAGGATGCAGCTAGGAGATAGGCTAATTCAATACCTGTAAAAAGAGAACTATTCATCGGGTTGCTTCCTTCTTCTTGAACATTTGTAACATACGGTCGGTGACGAGAAAGCCACCCACAACGTTAACCATTGCGAGAATGACGGCAATTAAGCCTAAAATAACGGTAAGATTCCAGGTTTGAACCCCTGCGATTAATAATGCTCCCACAACGGCAATACCAGAGATGGCATTAGCGCCGGACATTAGGGGAGTATGTAAGGTGGGTGGGACTTTGTTAATGACTTCAAAGCCAACGAATGAAGCCAAGACAAAGACTACTAAGCCTGTTAATAGTTCTGTACTCATGTTTTCAATGGGTAGTTTGTGTTTGTAGTAAGCCCTTTAGGGCTTGACTTTGGGGCTATAGTGCTACGCACAAGGCAGGGGGCAGGAGGCAGGGGGCAGGAGTAGGCTGTGACTGGGTTTCAAGCTTTGCCAATGTCCTAACCTTATTTTGTACAGCTATAAAGCCCAACAACAGATGGTTTAAACCTTGACGGTTTGATTGAGGAGGCTTTTGACTCGCTCATTGCGAACTTCACCACTATGGGTAATGCAAGCTTGATCAATGATGTCATCCTCAAAATCGAGGTTTAATTCACCCTCTGGTGCAAGTAATAACAACAGGGTTTGCAGGTTTTTAGCGTAGGTTTGACTGGCATTAACAGAGATAGTAGAAGGTAAATTCACTGTGCCGATGATCGTGACATCATTATGATGAACATCTTTACCTGCTTCGGTAAAAGCACAGTTTCCTCCCTGTTCTGCTGCTAAATCAACAATGACAGACCCTGCTCTGAGACTTTCTACCATTTCTTCTGTCACTAAGAGGGGCGCTTTTTTACCAGGAACTTGTGCCGTTGTAATCACCACATCAAAACGGCTCACATTCTCTTTAAGTACCTGATTAATCCGTTCTTGGGTGCTTTGGCTGGTTTCTTTGGCATAACCGCCCTTAGTGGCCGTTTCCTCTTCGATGGGAATTTCGATAAATTTAGCGCCCACACTTTGCACTTCTTCTTTAACCGCCGCACGAATATCAAAGGCTTCTACCACTGCCCCTAAACGTCTTGCGGTTGCAAGTGCTTGTAATCCTGCCACACCTGCCCCTAATACCAATACCTTAGCTGGGGGAATGGTTCCTGCGGCAGTCGTCATCATGGGAAACATTCGAGGTAAATTAGCAGCAGCAATTAAGGCAGCCTTATATCCAGCAACGTTAGCCTGAGACGAGAGTGCGTCCATGCTTTGAGCGCGAGAGGTACGGGGAATTAACTCCATACTGAAGGCAGTAAGGCCTTTTTGAGCAATTTTTTCAATATTTTCAGGATATTTTAAAGGATTGAGAAAACTAATTAGGGTTGCGCCCGATTTTAGCCAATTAATTTCTGCTTCTCCATCTTGTTCACCAGGAGAGGTTACTTTCAATAAAATATCTGCTTCTCCCCATAATTGGCGAGGATCAGCAATCATTGTCGCTCCTGCTGCTTGGTAAGCTTGATCAGGGAAAAATGCTCGTTCTCCTGCTCCTGACTGCACAATTACTTCAAATCCCTTTTTAACCAAACGAGAGACGATATCGGGGACTAAAGCTACCCGACATTCCCCAACATCGGTTTCTTTGGCAACGGCAATTTTCATCAATGAACCTCCTTCGTGATGAGATGAACGCCTGATAATGGGCTATAGCTAAATGCGTAGAGCTATAGAAGCGCACGGTTGCTTGAGCGCATAACCTGTTATCCTATTTCTATTTCACTCAAGTTCAAGGGGGTAGGGGGGTTATTTGCAGATTTTTTTAAGGTTTACGAGATAAATTAAATCTTTATGATGATGTTGAGTGTTTCGTGTTTAACCCTCCTGTCATTTGGGTAAAATGTAGAGAAACCCTAATGACGATGGGAACTCTCCCCAAGATG
>JBFRWQ010000508.1:0-4058 GCA_051439665.1 Microcystaceae cyanobacterium
ATTTTGATTAAATAGGTCAATATAATCTAGGATATGCCCTAGAACAACTTTTGTTTGCTTAAATAGCGCCTCATTAAATCCATTATGGGGAATGCTACCTACTTCAATGGTTAACCCCAAAGGACAAAGTCCTCTCAGATAGGAGAAGGGTTGAATAGGACTATATCGCAAAAATTTAACTGAAGGGTAATAATAAGTTAAATAAGCAGCTAATTGCAAGAGAAATAAATGCTCATTATTTAAGATAATTGTGATGCCCATTTCAGCAGTGGTACTATGAACATCAATAATAAAATCAAACTTTTCTGTGGTGATTAAATCAGCAATTTCTTTTGCTCTTAATTGCTCATAACAAGTTAAATTAGGATTGTTTAAATCCTCTGGTAAAAAACAACGATTTAAGTCCACTTCAGTATAGCGCTTGCCAGCAGCGATCGCTTGAGGATTGCCTAACAAATAAATCGATTCATAAGTAGATCGATTTACCCACTGAGGATTCATTTCAATCTCTTTAATCAACTTTATACCTGTTAATTCGTTGCCGTGAACGCCTCCTACGATTGCAACCTTATTAATATTATTCATGTTCATTATTAACTAAAAATCGCTCCTCTTTTCTGTAAATCTTCCTTAGCATCTGGGGTTAATCCCACATTATTACTAAATTGAGCATTGGTAACAATTGCACCGCTTAAATTCGCTTGACTGAGATTAGTTTCCCTTAAATCAGCGCTACTTAAATCAGCCCCAATTAAATTAGCAAGGGCTAAACTAGCACGATGAAAATTACTGTGTTGTAACTTAGCGTCCCCTAAATAAGCGCCACTGAGATCAGCCCCACTAAAATTAGCATAACTTAATAGCGCTTCACTCAAATCAATATCAGTCAGATTAGCCCCCCGAAAATGAGTATAACAAAGGTTAGCTTCTCCTAATTCTAAGCCACACAGAGAAGTGGCCAGTAAATTACCACCTGCTAAATCTATCAAAGGATCTAAACCAGCTAATTTGGCTAATTCTAGAAAATCATCCGTTTTAACCTCATAAATTGATTTAATGAGACTGGTTAAATCCGATAGTTTTTCAGTCTCAGTAAAATCCATCTTAGAAGATGATAGGGTATTTTCCCCTTCTCGGTCATCTGAGGTTAATTGTAAACAACTGAGGTAAGGAGTAAAACCAAGCTTGTAGAGACGCTGAATGATGCACCGTTCTAGGATAGCGTGTTTATTAGGGGTAATATCATGTTTCCATAGTCCATCTGCATCTGTCAGATAAATATCTACTGGGGAAATTTCCCACCTAATTGTTAAGCGCCATTGAGAAGACGATGGGAGAAATTGAGCGATCTTAAAGGAAGATGTGATGGGAAGCTGTTTATTCGGATAATTGAGTCTAAATGTAGCGACTAAATCAGACTCTGTGGTGGATACAATTTGATAGTTTGCTTCCCCAGAAGGGGTTAAGGAAGTGAGTGTGATATTTTCACTGTTTATGGTTAAATTCCCCCATTGTAAGCGAAATTTAACTTTTCCTTCTAATAAATCTTGCCATTGTTCCCCAAAACTGAGATTAATTATCAGATCGCAAGGAGAATTAAGCCCCTTAGACAATGATGAAGCATCAAGGGTAAGGGATATACAGTCAGGGTAGAGATTTTGGGATTGAAGTGAGTACATAGGGCATGATGATTGATCCTATCTTTGATTTATCATGCCTTGTCAGGGGAACTTATGTCTATGATCCCTATATTTACTTAACGATAAGTAACAAAGTATTAAGCGTTAAATCACTTCTTCAGTTAGGGGTCAACTTGAGCATTAGACTAGGAAAAGACCAAGTTAGTATAAGGGAAGATAGGATTATGGCGATCGCTACAGTCAATCCGGCCACAGGAGAAACCGTTAAAACTTATGAACCCATTAATGAAGGTGAAATTAACCGTAAAATCACCATTGGGGATACCGTGTATCAAAGCTATCGCAAAACCTCAATGGCGCAACGGAGTCAGTGGTTAAATAAAGCTGCTGACATTTTAGAGCGAGATCAGGTAAAGTATGGGGAATTAATGACCCTTGAGATGGGAAAACCGATCAAAAGTGCCATCGCCGAAGTCAGAAAATGTGCCTTAGTCTGTCGTTTTTATGCCGAAAATGCCCCTGAATTCCTCAAAGATGTTCCTATTAGCACAGACGCAACAAATAGTTATGTCCGTTACCTACCATTAGGCATTATTTTAGCAGTGATGCCCTGGAATTTCCCCTTCTGGCAGGTTTTTCGCTTTGCCGCCCCTGCGTTAATGGCGGGTAATGTGGGACTATTAAAACACGCTTCCAATGTCCCTCAGTGCGCCCTAGCTATCGAAGATATTATCAAAGAAGCAGGCTTTCCTGAAGGCGCATTCCAAACCCTCTTAATTGGCGCTTCACAAGTCGCCCAAGTGATCAAAGATAGTCGTGTCAAAGCAGCCACCTTGACAGGAAGTGAGCCAGCAGGGGCCAGTTTAGCCTCATTAGCAGGTAATGAGATCAAAAAAACAGTGTTAGAATTGGGCGGAAGTGACCCCTTTATTGTCTTAGAGAGCGCTGACATAGAAGAAGCCGCCAATACAGCCATTACTGCCCGAATGCTCAACAATGGTCAATCCTGCATTGCTGCTAAACGGTTTATCTTAATGGAGTCTATCGCCGAGCAGTTTGAAACACGGTTGCTAGAAAAATTCAAAGCGCTTAAAGTAGGAGATCCAATGGATGAGACGAACGATGTTGGACCCCTGGCTACCAGTAGTATCTTAGAGGAAATCGATCAGCAGGTGCAAGCCAGTGTCAATCATGGTGCAAAAGTCGTTTTCGGTGGTAAGCGCTTAGAAGGCACAGGAAATTATTATCAGCCCACCATTTTAACCAATATTAAACCCGATTGTCCTGCTTATCTCGAAGAATTTTTCGGTCCTGTTGCCTCTGTCTATCGAGTTAACTCCATAGAAGAGGCCATTGAGTTAGCCAATGTTACCACTTTCGGGTTAGGGGCAAGTGCCTGGACGAATAAGAGTGAGGAAGCCGAACGATTAATCAATGAAGTTGAAGCAGGATGCGTTTTTATCAACGGAATGGTTAAATCAGACCCCCGTTTGCCCTTTGGTGGCATTAAGCGCTCAGGTTATGGCCGAGAATTGGGCATTCAAGGTATCCATGAATTTGTCAACATTAAGACCGTTTGGATCAAGTAACCAAATAGCGTAACCTATTATACCGAACCCTCTTCACATTTTGATAGCAACGACTATGTTAGATTTAACGGGAAAGAAAGCGCTGGTAACAGGAATTGCCAATAACCGTTCAATTGCTTGGGGAATTGCCCAACAATTACACAAAGCGGGTGCCGACTTAGGTGTCACCTATCTTCCAGACGAAAAAGGACGATTTGAGAAGAAAGTCAAGGACACAGTTGCTCCCCTAAATCCCAGTATTTTTGTTCCCTGTAACGTCCAGGATGATGCTCAAATTGATGCCGTTTTTGCTGAAGTGGAAAAAACATGGGGCAAATTAGACATCTTAATCCACTGTCTAGCCTTTGCTGATAAATCTGGCTTAGGGGGTGATTTCTCTGATATTTCTAGAGAAGCCTTTAGTCAAGCGCTAGAGATTAGTACTTATTCCCTTTCTCGTTTGGCAAAGTCTGCTAAACCCCTAATGACAGAGGGAGGCAGTATTGTCACCCTATCCTATCTAGGGGGAGTTAAAGTGATTCCCAATTACAACTTAATGGGCATTGCTAAAGCAGGTTTAGAGATGACAGTACGGTATTTAGCGGCTGAATTAGGGGAACAACAAGTCAGAGTCAATGGTATTTCAGCAGGTCCGATTCGTACCCTTGCTTCTTCTGCGGTTGGGGGGATTCTAGATATGATTCGTCATGTAGAAGGAATTGCCCCCTTAAAACGAACCGTTACCCAGTTAGAAGTAGGGAATACAGCAGCTTTCCTCTCCAGTGACTTAGCCAGTGGCATTACAGGTCAAGTGATCTATGTGGATGCAGGGTACGAAATTATGGGAATG